>CANJSG010000006.1 GCA_947476875.1 Verrucomicrobiota bacterium
CAAACCGGCCGAAGCGATCGCCAGCCACACCGCTGCCGTGCGTTATGCGCCGGAGTCCAAGACGGCCCGGCTGACCCTCCAGACCGCGCAACGGGAAGCCGCGGCCCGCCGCCAACCGGTGTTCCTGCCCAGAGATCCCGTGCTCCAATCTCAGATCCTGACGGACCCCGATCCCGTCTCCGCCCAAGCGGAACTGGCCGCCCAGCGGGCCATTGAGCGCTCTCGCTTCAACCGGGGCTACGACGCCGGAGTGCCCAACACCCAACCGACACCTTTCCCAACCCAACCCAAACGACCATGGGAACCCTTCTCCTCCTCACCCTGCTGCTGGCAACCCAGGCCGCCCACGCCTTCTACGACTCCTCCAAGGGAAAATGGATCAACAGGGATCCCATCGAGGAGGACGGCGGCGCGAACCTGAGCGGGTTCGTGGGCAACAACCCGGTGGATCAGGCGGACGAGTTGGGCTTGGTCATCGTAGGGTTTTACGGTTTCGATAAATCCAACAAGTGGCCGGATGCCGGGAACCTTAAGCTGGAAGCTATTTCCGCAGAGCTTGCAGCGACTCAAACGGTTCTTGGTCCAGCAACGATTCACGGCATGCCACCTACCAGGGACCATCGCCTTTACGCGTCCCGCGACGATGCCGTCGCCTTTGTTGACCTCCTCAGATACTTGGATACGAACAAGGATGGGACCTATAACCCGCCGTGCGACACAAAGGAGCCGATCAAGATCTTTGGCTGGAGCTGGGGCGGGGCCTCGGCCGTCGAACTGGCAAACCGAATCAAGAGGAGCCCGAAGTTCAAGGACAAGGAGGTTCAAGTCTTGGTCACCATTGATCCTGTCACTCTTTTACGACCGGCCAATCACACGGTCCCAGACAACGTCCAATACTTCGTCAATTTCTTCCAAACCAAGGGCAAAGGAAGCCTCTTTCACGGCTCATTCTTAAGTTCTCGGGCACAGCGATCATGGCAGTATGATGCCAATCTTGATGGAGAGCAGCTGGCCTATGTGGAAGAAGAAGGAAGAACGCGTAGCGTTAATCACACCTTTATCATCTGGAAACTTAAACCTGACATCGTTGAAGCACTCCGATAGGCGGCCTTCAACTCCTCAACTGCCATGAAACACCCAGGAACAATTGGACTTTGCTTTCTCATTCACCTGATTGCCAGTGGATGCGCCCATACGGTCCGGTTTTCCGTTGTCGACGCTGAGAACAGCAAACCAATCGAAAGAGTCGAAGCGGAGTGGAAGAAGACCAGATACGGCCTCATCAAGGATGTTGAAAACGACTCGGAGAAGCTTCCGCGATCCAATAGCAAAGGTTTGGTAGTGGCTTCTCCCGTTTTCTACACGATGTCGGAGCACGATTTCGTATTCACAAAGCAAGGGTATCAGCCTGCCAGGATGTATCTGAGCGGTGGGAAAGGCATAGTGCTGTCTCCCGACCCCTTTTTCGGAGTCACCAATACCGTTTCTTGGTCGGCCAAACTGTTGCCCATGGCCGACCCTGTGGTCATTCCAATGCACCGACTCGTCCAGTAGCCTTTATCCCTCCCCAAGGGGCTACGTCGTCTACAGCATCGGCCGCGACCTGACCGACGACGGCGGCAATCGAAGCGCTCCGGTAATTGGCCATCAGCGATAAAAATCCCATGAAACGCCTCATGCTGTTGTTGCTTTGCTCCACAAGCATCGTGGTTGCCACAGGGTGCGCCCACAAGGTCCGGTTTTCGGTAATCGACGCGGAAAGCCGAAAGCCGCTCGAAGGAGTCGAAACGGAATGGGAAAAATCTCGGGCGGGATTGCTCATGAGCATTTACCGCGAGGAGTCCAAGCTCCCGTCGTCGACGGGAGCTGGCTTTGTTGAAGCGGCTCCTGTCTTCTACCGGAAGAGCAACCACAACTTTCTGTTCACCAAGTCCGGATTCGAACCCGCGACCGTTGTCGTTCGTGAAAACAAAGCATGGGTGATTTCTCCGGATCTACTTCATGGCATTGTTACTAATCGAGCGATCTCGGTGGTGTCAGACTTTCAGCCTTTAACCAATCCTATGATTGTTCCGATGCACCGCTTGAAAAACTAGGAACACAGGGCTGTTTGGCCAATGCCATATTGCCGACATAAAACCGTGGGCAAATCAGTCTGTCGGCCATGATACGTGTGCTCAAAGCGCTGGTCTGCATCCCCTTTCTCACGGGTTGCACCCACACGATGAAGTTCCGTCTCGTCGACGAAGATTCAGGAAAACCAGTTGCCACGGCGACAGCCCGTCTGACGAAGGTGGACTACCGTTTCCTGATGGACCGTGAGGAGCGGAATTTGGAACTACGAATGGCGGACACCGAAGGCTTGATCAGCGTCAGCGGTGTGCGGCAGGCCCATGACTATGTTCTCATCGAAGCTCCCGGATATCTGAACGCTCGCGCAGGTTTTATTGGCGATGGCAAAGTTGGATTGGTTTCTCCCTATCCACCCCTCGATCCGAATCCCGACACCCACTACCTGAATCAAAAGCGAGTGGCTCAGGACACCGTCATAGTTGTCCTATTGAAGAGACGATAAAAAATCTTCCCACAAGAACGTTCACTACTGCCCATCTCCTTAGCCCCGCTCGGCTTCTTCGACGGCCAGCCGCTCCGCCACCGCCGCCTCATTCGATCAACCCCCGACCACCACGCCCATGAGAACAATGCCCCTCCTCGCGCTCCTGCTCGCCAGCCAGGCCGCCCACGCCTTCTACGACTCCTCCAAGGGAAGATGGATCAACAGGGATCTGATTGAGGAGGATGGCGGCGTGAACCTGAGCGGGTTCGTGGGCAATGATTCCGTGAGCTTTGTCGACCCTCTCGGCGACGCGCTCTACCCGCCTAATTTTATGGGGCCATTGCTGCCTACGGATTGGAGGAAGACGGTTTTCAAAAGCTTCGAAAACCCGAGGTTTCAGGAACACGACCAGCGCATCCATGATTTGGTAAACGATTTCAATCGGAACAAAGACAAATACTGCGGCTGCACTGCCGATCAACGGAAGAAAGTCCCAGACGCTACATTCGACATGGTAAAAGCATGGGTCATCCAGGAGTCGGGCGGTTCCCCGGTTGCTTGGAGAAATGACCCCGCCCAAGTCAATAATCCAGGAAGTGACTGGAATGATTGGAAAAAAGACCTGGGATTGACGAAGCCGAAAAGCCGCAACACCGGAACGCCTGATGGCAATCTCAAGGCAGCCATAGGCTATTTGTGCAGAAAAGGTTTTTGGAAATCAGGACAGCCTGCGAGAAACCGACCTGAAGGAGTCTTTGATGGCTGGGGGGATGCGTTGCGTTTTTACAACAGTCGGATCGACTTAGGAAGTAATGGGCGACCCTACAGGGACAACTATTCCAACCAAATCATCAAGAGAGCCGGCAATCCTGATGTCCACTACACGATCGAACTGCCATGAAAAGAAATCGGACTCAGTTCGGAGCACTCACGAAGCTGATATGGACGGCGCTGCTGAGCGGGCTACTTCTCCTGGTTCTTAAGGCCGCAGCCGTTCCAAATACCACAGCCGAACGAATTTCCAGAAAGGACCTGGAACCCCTAAAAGGCGGAATGCTTGGAGAACAGGGTTTCAAGCGGGAAATTGTGCTGGCACCCGGGGTGAAGATGGCCGCAACCATCGAAGTATCGACCAAAGGAAATGGCAGCCTTCGTATCGGAAACCTGAACCTCAGGGCCGTCGATTCTCATGACGACGGCAGTTACTACGAGAATGAGATGCTAGACATCGATTTCACCGACCTCGATGGCGACGGGAAACGTGAGATGGTGATTTCCGGCATCGTATGTTTCACCAGCGAAAAAGGGAGCACCGTATTGCGCCGAGAAGCCATCGTATTCATCTACAAACTCCAAGCAGATCGAACATTCAAGAAGGTATATTGGAACACCGACTTCCATATCGAAATTGATTAACCACACCGGCCAGCCGCTCCGCTACCGCAAGCTCGCCAATGGCTATGTCGTCTAAAGCATCGGCCACGACCTGACCGACGACGGCGGCAAGGAACCGCCCGCCGATCCCAAACCCGACGACCGCCACGACCTCGCCTTCACCGTCGAACGGCCCTGACTCGATCTTGATAGGTGTGGGTTCATCGCCCCGCTTATTGGAAGCGGAACTGGCACTGCGCCACCCGAAGAAACCGCTCTCACCCCGTTCACGCCAGCCAACGTTCGAACAACGCTCTCACGGTCGGGGTGAATCGGGTGCGGCCGCAAGTGTCGCTGCTCAGTTTTCTATTCCTGGATGCGCGTTTTGGCTCCGGAGCGCAAATCTGTTCCTGGAAAACAAAACGCCCGGCCGTTAAGCCGGGCGTTTGAATTTCTAACGGAGCTTCCGCAAGGCCGGTCAGGCGGCGGGAGCCGCGGCGACGTCCTCGTATTTCGCGTTTTGGGCAAGCAGCTCCAAAACCTTCTCGTGGACGATCTGCTCGGCGACCTGGTTGATGCCGCCGTTTTCCTGGAGGTCTTTGGCCAGCTTCTCGGGGGTCATTTGATATTGGGCCGCCATCGCCTGGATGCGCTGGACCATGTCGATCTGCTCGACCTTGACGCCTTCCTTCTCGGCGATCTTGCCGAAGATGAAGGACGCCTTCACGCGCTCGCGGGCGGTGATGGTCGCGCTCTGGAAGATGTCGTTCTTCTGGGCTTCGATGGTCTCCTTGGGCACACCGCGGCGCTGGTTCTCGTTGACGATGTTGTAGACGAGGTTGCGGGTCTCCTGGTTGACCATGCCATCGGGCAGCTCGAACTGGACGGCATCGAGCGTGTGCTTGATGAGCTGGTCGCGAATGCCGCGCTTCTGGCGGGCGTTGCGGTCGTTCTGCAGCTCGAGCCGGACGCCGTCACGGAGCTTGTCGACGGTCTCAGTGCCGAGGGTCTTGGCAAATTCGTCGGTCAACTCGGGCAGGACTTTCTCCTTCACCTCGACGACTTCGATCTCATACGTGCCCTTTTTGCCGGAGAGCAACGGCTGGACGAAGTCGGCGGGGAACTCGATCTCGATGGTTTTCTTGTCGCCGGCCGAAGCGCCTTGGAGCTGGTTGCCGAAGCCGGGGATGAATCCTTCGCCATCGGCCGCGATCCAGAAGTTCTTCTGCTCGGTCAAACCCTTCGAGGCGGGGGCGATCTCGGTGATGGGCTTGCCGTCGACGGTGCCCGTGTAGTTCACGACGACGAGGTCGGTCGTCAGTGCGGCGCGGGTGACGGTGTTGAACTGGGATCCGCGCTCGCGCAGGCGATCGATCGCGACGGAGATGTCGGAATCGCTGACGTCGGTCGACTCGCGCTTCACGTTGATGCCCTTGTATTCGGGCATGGTGAACTCGGGCGCCGTCTCGATCGTGGCCGCGAATTGCAGCGTCTGGCCCTTGCCGAACTGGATCTCCTCGATGTCGGGATAGCCGACGACGTTGAGTTTCTGGTCCTTGACGGCCTGGCGGTAAGAATCTCCGATCAACTTCTTCTTCACCTCTTCCTGGATCTGCGTTTCGAAACGCTTGGTCACCATCGCGAGCGGCGCCTTGCCCGCACGGAAACCTGGGAGGGCGACTTCCTTCTGGAAATTCTTCGCGACGTCGTCGAACGACTTGTCGACGGCTTGGGCGTCGAGATCGACGCGCATGAGCTTCTTGCAGGGGGCGAGCGTTTCTACCGTTACATTCACAATCAGACCTTTCAGTTGAACAATGCCGAACGAGGCGGCCGGAGGATCCGGGCACCCGACAACGAGTCGCGGAGCCTAGGTTTCGGGGTATTCACCGTCAAGCATGCCGTCCCCGAGTGCGGGAGGATTGATGCGGCCGACCAAACTCCGGGAGGAGCCGAGCCGGGATTCGGCTGAAATCGCCGACGGCGCCTGAGACGCAGAAGTGGCTTATGCCCTAGGACCTTTTACTTGCGCTGACATCGATGACTGCCGGAACTGCGACCAAGCTTGAACGGGTCGAAGGCTTCTCGAACGAAACACCAAGGTCCTTCCAGATCGGAGCAAGGCTGGGATCATCGTTGATCGTGTTCTTTATGGCATCATCGTCGACCATGTCTTTCCAGCGGCTCAGCCACAGTTTGGCCTCTGCCTCGCGTCCGACACGGCAGGCCAAGCGGGCCAGGAAGTAGAAGATGGCACTCGTCTTGGGGAACTTGTGGGCGGCGCTCCTCAGTTCGGTGAGGGCTTCCTGCGCTCGTTGGCTGTTATAAAGGCTGTGGGCGAGGCAGATATGGCCGGCGGGACGATCTGGAGCGATCTTCACCATGGACCGGGCGAGGTCCAACGCGTGGTCCCAACGCAACATCCGAGCGCAGATTTTCCAGCGGATCACCAACACGTCCGGATGATAGCGAAGCAGGAAGCTGAGACGTTCGATTTCGGCCTGCGCCTCCTGCGGCGCCCCTAATTCCAGCCAACCAGTAGCGGCGTTTACACTGTGAGAATCAGGAGCTTGGATTTCCGGCCATTTCATAATGATAGGGTGGTTTTGATACACCTTTGCCGAAGAAACCGGCCCAAGCAAGAATAAATGTCACTTTTATAGACATTCTGTCTTAAAAGGCACCAATTGGTCACATGGTTTCAGTCGTCTCAATTCCGAGAAGATTGAGACCTTGCTTCAGAACTCGTGCCCCTACAAAACATATAGCCAGCCTTGTAAGTCTCTCATTACCCGATGATTGAAGCACCGGACAGCTCTCGTAGAAACGGGATAAGAGACCAGCCAACTCGTAGAGATAGGCACCTAGGAAATTGGGGCGATACTCCTCGGTGACGAGTTCCAAGACTTGGCCAAACTTAAGCAGATGTTTCGCGACCGCTTGCTCCTCGGGGGAGCTTAATCTGATAGCCGTTAACGTGGTCGCATTCGTTACTGCGTCACTTTGTTCGGCTTTTCTGAGGATCGAAGCCGCTCGGGTGTAGGAAAACAGGAGGTAAGGTGCCGAGTTTCCGTTGAGAGCCAACATCTTGTCCCAACTAAACACGTAGTCGCTTTGCCGGTTTTGGCAGAGGTCTGAGTATTTTACCGACCCAAGGCCGACAATCCGGGCGATTTCGTTCCTCTGGGCTTCGTCGAGGGAAGGATTTTTTTCGGAAACCACGGCGAATGCCCGCTCTTCGGCTTCGTCGAGAAGTTCGGTCAAACGAACCGTATCACCGCTTCGGGTTTTGAATGGTTTCCCGTCCTCGCCAAGGATTGATCCGAACCAGACGTGGGCGAGTTTCACCGATTTTTCGAGATCGGGTCGCCAACGGCGAAAGGCCGCAAAAATTTGCCGGAAATGGAGCTGCTGACGACCATCGGTTACGTAGACGATTTCGTCGGGCCGCCAGGTGGCATGGCGATAGGCGAGCGTCGCGAGATCCGTGGTGGCATAGTTGAATCCACCGTCGTTTTTCTGGATCAACGCCGGGTTATCAAGCCATTCACCGTCGCGTTGAACGACGAACGGGTCGTCTTTCTGTGGCATCGAGCCGTCGCTGAAGATCGCCTTCGCTCCCTGGCTTTCTCGGGCGATTCCTGTGGCCATCAGTTCATCGACCGTCGCTTGAAGCTGCGGGTTGTAGAAGCTCTCTCCCAATGTGTGGTCGAAGCTGACCTTGAGCCGTCCATAGACTTCATCGAACTGGACCTGGGAGAGCCGGATCATCTCCTGCCAGATGGCGAGGTTCTCGGCGTCGCCCTGCTGGAGCTTCACCAGTTCGCTTCGGGCCAGCTCCAGCCGTGTCTCCTCGGCGTCGCACTCGGCGTTGATCTTTTTGTAGAGCCGTTCCATCTCGCCGATCGGATCCCGCTGCAGTGCATCCCGATCCAGCGATTCTTTCCAGCCGACCAGCAGTTTTCCAAAAGCCGTTCCCCAATCGCCGATGTGGTTGTCGGTGACGACCCGGTGGCCGAGAAAGCGGAAGATCCGCGAGAGGCTTTCGCCAAGGATCGTCGAACGGATATGGCCGACGTGCATCGGCTTGGCCACGTTGGGGGAACTAAAATCAATGACGATGCTGCGCGGTTGGGAAGAGGTCCGAAAAAACAGATGTTCACCGCGGAACGCTCCGGCAAGAGCCTCCGCGACGACTTCGGGCTTGAGTCGGAAGTTCAGGAATCCCGCGCCGGCGATGTCGATCTTCTCACAAAGGTCGTCCGCCCTGAGTTTTCCGAGGACATCCGTCGCGAGTTGCCGCGGGTTCATCTTCCGCTCCTTGGCAAGCGCCATTAGCGCAGAAGTCTGATAGTCGCCGAACTTCGGATCCGGGCACGAACGCACTTGGACGGTCGAAAGATCGGCTTCGGGCAGGATGGCTTTCACCGCCTCCTGCAGGCGGTCTTGGAGGTCTAGGTGCAGCACGGTCGTGAGCGGTTGTGAAGGAACGCGCCCTGGAACCCGGGGCGCGGGGACGGTGGGCTACTTGCCCGTCTGGCCCTTGATGATGCGATAGATCGCCTCCGCATCGGGCGCTTCTTCGAGAGATTGCCGGAACTCGCGGTTGTGAAGCAGCTTGGCGATGTTGGCCAAAGTTTGGAGATGCTTTTGAAACTGGCCCTGGGGGACGAGGAACAGCATCACCAGATGGACGGGCTGGTTGTCCAACGCCTCGAAGTTGATGCCGGCTTTGGACCGGCCAAGGGCTCCGATCACCTCTGGAATCAGATCGGTTGATGCATGGGGAATACCGACGCCGAAACCGATGCCGGTGGACATGGAGGTTTCGCGCTTCTTGACGACCGCCGCGATGGCCTCGCGATGCTCCGCATTGACCGAGCCCGTGGAAACCAGGCGATCAATGAGTTCATCAATGGCCTGCCAGCGATCTGTCGATCGCATCTCCGGTATGATGTTCTCCGGCTTCAGCACGTCCGCCAAGGTCATAGAAATTAGAACTCTGGGTATCGCCCCAAGGAACGGGCCGGTTCAAGCGAAGAAATCAAGACTCCGGCACAAATGCCGGAACTCGATCACCCCTGCTTTGGAACCGCTCCGTCTGAGAGAGGAGATGGTGCGCACGACAGGAATCGAACCTGTAAGCCTTGCGGCACTAGAACCTGAATCTAGCGCGTCTGCCAATTCCGCCACGTGCGCACGCGGGAGGTTGAACGACTACGGACAACCGACTGGTTAAATAGGCGAACGGTCTCCCCGGGGGCAAGTGATTTGTCTTTGCACCCGCAAAAGCAAACAGCGGCGATCACTTGGATCGCCGCTGTTGGTTCACTGATTTTTGCCTGCCGATCAGTTGGCGGCAACGGCTCCACCCTTGGACCCGCTGTGCTCGATACGGACAATCTGGGTGTCCTTGTTGTTCCCCCAGGCGGTGCCGAATTCGATGAGGTAGAGGCATCCGTCGGCGCCGAGTTCCATGTCCATCGGCCGTTTGAACGTCATGTTCGGGCAGAAGCGTTTCATCTTCGGGGTGCCGTCGGCGTTGCGGGCGATGTTGTTGTTCTCGTCGAGATGCACGGCGACGATCCAGTTCCGGCTCCATTCGTAGATGAACAGGGTATGGTCATATTCCTTGGGCATCTTGGTCTTCGAGGAGTTCTTCTCGTCGTAGTAATACACGGGGCCGGCCATCGCCGTGCGGCCACCGCCGCCGTTGACCGCGGGAAAGCGGGTCGAAGTGCTGCTGGGATACCAGATGAAGGCGGGCTGGGCGGGCGGGAGTTGCTTGATGCCCGTGTTGTTCGGCGAATTGTTCACCGGCTTGGCAGGATCGAACATGATCGGTTCACCCGCGGTGTAGGGCGTCGGCGCCTTGAGGGTCGCGGGAACGGGTTGGCCGGCGACCTTCGCATCCTTAACGGCTTTGTCGTATTCGGCGCGCTCTTTCTGATATCGGGCGCGTCCAACGAAATCGACCTTCGCATAGGCCTTGTTGTCGCCGCGGGAATATGGCCAGCCGAAGAACCCGGACTGCTTCGCCTGCATGACCGCGTCGAAACCGGCCGGACCGCGTTTCGGGTCCGCTCCTCCAGCATCGGGACCGACGTCGCCCCAATACAGGATCCCGGTCTTCTGATCGACGGACAGGCGGAATCCGTTGCGGGTGCCCTTCACGTAGACTTCGGGGCGGGTGCCGGGCGTGCCGGGCGGAAAGAGGTTGCCCTTCGGAATGGTGTAGGTGCCGTCCGGTTCGGGATGGATCCGGCTGATGCCGCCGCGGAGATCGTTCATGTTCGCCGAAGATTTTTGGGCGTCCCATGCGCTGCGTCCGGGGCGTTCGTCGTGCGGGGAATAGTTGTCGGAGTCGAACGGGGTCGTGTTGTCGCCGATGGCGATGAAGAGATTGCCTTGCCCGTCGAAGCCGAGCGAGCCGCCGACATGGCAGCAGGCGTCGCGGTTGATCGGGACATCGAGGAGTTTCTTTTCGGAGGCGCTGTCGAGCGTGTCTCCCGCCAATGTGAAGCGCGAAACCCGGATGACTCCCCGCTTCTCCCCGTTAGCATCCTTCGCTGTTTCAGGGAGCGAATGGTTCAGGTAGATCCAGCCGTTCTTGTCGAAATTCGGATCGAGGGTGATCCCCAACATTCCATCCTCGTTCCCAGAAAACACCGGAATGTTCCCGACCACGACGACGCTCTTCGAGTCGGGCTTCCACATCTTGATGATGCCGTTGCGCTCGGCGTAGAAGACACGGCCGTCCTTCGCCACCGCCATTTCCATCGGATCCTTGAGCGTGTCCTGGAACGATCCGTTCACCATCTGGTCGGAATCGAGAACCACCTTCGTGAATGCACCGTCCACCTGTTGTCCGGTGGGGATCGGCGAGGAATCAACCGGCTTCGGATCGGCGGCGTGGACGACGGTTGCGGCCAACAGGCCGGCGAGGAGGTTGAGCGCGTGGGGCTTCATGTTTGTTGTTCTGACGGATGTTCCACCCAGTAATTCAGATCACGTGGTGCCCGGCAAGCCATCAGGCTGCGGAGAATGTTCTTGGTCGAAACGAGGTGGCCCGTTGAACTGCCCGGGATGCGTTTGGGCGTTTATGGCGGATCCTTTGATCCGGTGCATCTCGGCCATCTGCTCGTGGCGCAGGCGGCGCGGGAGGAACTGGACCTTGATGGTGTCGTCTTCATTCCCGCGGCCAAATCACCCTTCAAGCCTGGCACCCAGCCAACCTCGGGCGCGATCCGCGCCCAAATGCTGCGGCTCGCCCTTCAGGGGTGGGAATGGACCACCGTCGACGACCGCGAACTCCGACGCGGCGGAATCTCCTACACCGTGGACACTCTGCGCGAGATCGCCGCCGAGCACCCCGGGGTGGAGTTGTTCTACCTGATCGGCGCTGACCACGCGCCGGTCCTCCCAAAATGGCGCGAGGCGGATGCGCTCGCGGGCCTCGCCCAGTTCGTCGTCATTCCGAGGCCGGGCGATCCCGATCCGGTTCTTCCGGCACCGTTTCAGGGAAAGGTGTTGAGAGGGTTTCCGCTCGGCGTTTCTTCGTCGCGGATCCGGGACCGCGTGAAGGCCGGCCAGTCGATCCGCCACCTGGTTCCGTCGGGCGTCGCCGAGGCTGTCTCGGCGAATCGGCTTTATCTTTAGGTCCCGGCCCATAGTTTCCCCGAAATGGATTCGCTCAAGCTGGCCCTGCTTTGCCACGAACTCGCCGACAACAAGAAGGCGGAGAAGATAGTCATCCTCGACGTGCGGAAGATTTCTTCGATCACCGATTTCTTCGTGCTCGTCTCCGGTTCCAGTGAACCGCATATCCGCGCCATCATCACCGAGATCCGTGGATCGCTGGCCGATGACCATGGAGTTCGGCCAGCGTCTGTGGATGGGGAACACCCCACTGCGTGGCAGGTCCTCGACTACTTCGACGTCATCATCCACGTCATGAAGCCCGACGTCCGCGAGCGCTACGACATCGAAGGCCTTTGGGGCGATGCACGACGTATCGATCCGAAGAATCCTCCTGCTGAAGAAAAGGAGACCCGGAAGCCTGCCGCGAAGAAGGCCACTGCTAAAAAGGCCGCAGCCAAGAAGAAATCAGCCCCCAAGAAAAAAACGAAAGCCGGCGGCGAACCCAAAGGCTGAACCGCCGGCCAAATCTCATTGCGGCCGCCTCAGGCGGGATTCTGGTCGGGCCCTGGCGCCTGGTTGGCGTTGTCGTCGAAAGGCGGCTGCGCTTCGTCTACCGGATAGTCCGGATAGGCGGGATCCAAACCGGGGATGTTCGGAGGGGTTTCGTCGGACAGTTTGACCATCTCGTCGACGATCCGCTTGAAGTCCTGCAGACCGGTTGACGGAATGATGATGTTGTCCCGGCGGCCATTCAGGTCCTCGGTGATACGGAGGAAGCGGCCACGGGGGTTTTCCTTGAGCGTCAGGATGAAGGTCTTGCGCTCGATCTGGATCTTTTCCGTGCGCAGGGTGTCTTCATTGACCTGGGGTTTGGGTTGTCCATAGCCGGATCCTTGGCCGCCATAGTTTCCCTGGCCGCCATGTCCATGGCCCTGGCCCGAAGAACGACGTTGGGGCCGGTAGCCATACGGCGAAGGTCTCTCGTTCGATATCATACTGTCCGTTTCATCGGCGTGAACGCCACGCCACTTAATTCTCTGCGGGAATGTGTCTGTTTTCGGGTCGAGGTCCATCCGTTGCCGCCGACCACGTCTGCCCAAATCTATGCAGACTTCGCAAAAAAGAATCAACTTCTGGTTTCCTCGGTCCTGCCGGCCCCGGCTCAGGGCGTCGTCAGCCGTTGAATCGGGGTATCCCGGCCATCCGCTTGGCGCTGCTTGGGAAGGCCGTTCTCCACAGGTAGAACGAGATTCCCGCGAGGCACACCAGATTCGCAACCTGGGACACGCCATGCCAGAGACCGAACGACCTTGAGGCCTCGATCAGCTCGGGACTGTTGGGGCGGCTCTGGTATTTTTTCAGATGCAGGTCCTTCAGCACCGGCTGAAGCGCGAACCCTCCAATCAGCCCAAGCCCCAGGACCAATAATAAAACCCAAGTCAGCGTCTTCTCCATCGGCCGCCCTGCGTAGAAGTGTTCCAAGGCCGACGCGATCAGGGCAACCGTGGCGCAGGCGTGATGGATCCAGAAGAGCTTCGCGATGATCGCCTGCGTGGCGAATCCCGCCCAGAACGGCCCCAGATTGGTTTTCATCGGCCCCGCCAACAGCGTCGGCGCGACGATGAATGCGAAGAAGAGCGATGATCCCAACCAGATCGCCGCGTTGAAAATACCAATGGCCCGCAGGAGCGAGAGCATGGGGAACCGTAGGCTTCTGGAGGCCGGAAGGCCAAGCCTCGTTCAGAAACTCCTGAAGCATCCTCTGGCATCTGGCGAGGCCATGGGTTACTCCTCGCCGGGAATTTTTCTGTCATGCCTGCCCAATTACTCAAATCGCTGGCCCTGTTCGGTCGCGAAGTGGTGCAGAACCCGGGTCCTATGGGAGCCGCGTTTCCCAGTTCGCCCGCCTTGGCCCGCAAGATGGCAAGCCTTGCCCATGACGTGGATGGCTTCTCCGGATACGTCGTCGAGCTCGGCGCGGGAACGGGGGCGATCACCGCTGCGATCCTTGAGGCGAAGGTCCCCGAGGAACGTCTCATCGCCCTGGAACGTTCTCCAACCCTGGCCAAGGCCCTGCAGGATCGTTTTCCAAAACTGCGCGTTCTCACCGGCGATGCCTGTGACCTGAATCGCCTCCTCCGCCTGCACTTCGGCGGCACGATCCCGAAGATTTCGGCTGTCCTGTCCAGCCTTCCGCTCCGTTCAATTCCTTGCCGGAAAGTTGCCCGCCTCATCTTGGAAGTCCGACGGCTGCTGGCCGATGGCGGGGTGCTCGTCCAATACACCTACGCGGTCCATCGGCGGACCCGGTTCCCCGAATGCTTCGAACGCACCGGAGCGTCCGTTGTGTGGATGAACATCCCACCGGCGCGGGTGGAACGGTTCACGGTGAGGCCGGCACGAGCCTGAAGTCGAACCGGTCGGCTCTGCCCGACCCCGTGGTCGGGTGGCCAATCAGGCACGCCCGCGACTCCTGAAGCCCGGCGCTTGTTCGAGGCCCTCGCTGTGCCTAGCCTCGCCGAATGCGATCGATCGAGGCGTTGACCTTCGACAACACCTACTCCCGGCTGCCGGACACGTTCCACCAACGCGTCCAGCCCAAGCCGTTCGAGAATCCTTGGCTCGTCCACTTCAACGAAGCCGCCGGCAACCTCCTTGATCTCGACCCTGCCGAAGCGCGGCGGCCCGACTTCCTCGATTTCATCACCGGCCGGAAGGCGATCCCGGGAAGCGATCCGCTGGCGATGCTCTACGCCGGACACCAGTTCGGTAGCTACGTGCCGCAGCTCGGCGACGGTCGCGCGATTCTGTTGGGGGAAGTGCGTTCGCCGTTGAAGGGCCTCTACAACGGCCATCTCAACCTCGTGACCGACAAGTGGGACCTCCATCTCAAGGGCGCGGGCAAAACCGCCTTCTCCCGCTTCGGCGACGGCCGAGCCGTGCTCCGCTCGTCGGTCCGCGAATACCTTTGCAGCGAAGCCATGCACGGCCTGGGCATTCCCACGACGCGCGCGCTTTGCCTCATCGGCAGCGATGAACCGGTCTTCCGCGAAACGCCCGAGCCCGGCGCGATGATCCTCCGCATGGCGCCGTGCCATGTGCGGTTTGGGAGCTTCGAGGTCTTCTACTACCGCGACCAGGTCGACCATCTCCGTTCGCTCGCCGACTACGTCATCGCGCAGCATTATCCCGAGTTCGCCGGCGTCGCGCCGAAGGACAAATACTACCGGTGGTTCAAGGAAGTCGTCCGCCGCACCGGCCAGCTCATGGCGGAATGGCAGGCCGTCGGCTTCTGCCACGGCGTGATGAACACCGACAACTTCTCCATCCTCGGGATCACGATGGACTACGGACCGTTCGGGTTCCTCGACGACTTCGATCCCGGCCACATCTGCAACCACACCGACCAGTCCGGCTTCTACGCCTACGACCAGCAGCCGCGCATCGGCCACTTCAACCTCCAGGCTCTCGGCCAAGCGCTCTCGCCGTTGATGACGCCCGACCAGGTGACCGGCGCCCTCGGCGATTACGAACCCGCGCTGGCCACGCACTTCCTTGATCTGCTGGGCGCCAAGCACGGCTTCCGCATCCAGAGCCCGACGGACGAGGAGATCTTCCGCGACACGTTTGAAGTCCTGCGTGGAACCGACATGACCAACTTCTTCCGCGGGCTCAATTCCTTCTCCACCGCGCCTGGAGCCGACAACGCCCCTCTCCGCGACCTCGTGGTGAACCTTCCCGCCTACGACGCCTGGGCCAAACGCTACGCCGCGCGTCTGACGGGCGAAGGCAGCAAAGACACCGAACGCAAAGCCCGCATGGACCGGGTGAACCCGAAGTTCGTCCTCCGAAACCATCTCGCCCAACGCGCCATCGACGCCGCGCACCAGCGCGACACGTCGGAAATCGAGACCCTAATGCGGATCCTGCGAAACCCTTTCGCGGAACATCCCGGCCTCGAACGCTACGCCGAACCGCCGCCTGCGGAGTTGAAGAAGATCGTGGTGAGCTGTTCGTCGTAGCGTGGTCCAAACTTGTGAGCGCGCATGAAGCTGTGGAATCCAAAGCTCCCATTCGGTTGGAGGACCTTGTTCGTCCTCGGGGCTGCTGGTTTGGTGACCTTGATCTTGATCGATTATTCAAACGCGCATCCCTCTCAAGCGCGGCTATTGGAAATGAATTTGAGGATCACCAACTCGACCGAGTTCAGAACAGTCATCACCAAGAACGACTCGATCGTCGGGGAGAGGCGCCATCGCATTTATCTGGAAGGGGAATCGAATCGGATTGGGAGCCTGTTTGTCGGCCAAGGATTTGAGGAAACGGTTCTAATGCGCGACAGCGCCAGTAGCTGGCGACAGGAGCTATCGTCCGACGGTAGGTTTCCCGAGTTGCCAACCACCAACGGGACTGTCCGTTTTCTTGAAAGGTGGGGTTGGTTTAGCCTAGGTCAGTGGGACGTCATCGCCGTCGGACCGGGCGGAACACAGCTCTGGTATCGGTCGTTCAGATACTGAGACGAACCCTAACGGCCGGAGCCTTCGCCCTGCCTGACTTCGCGTTTCTTCGCGCCCTTCGCGGACAAACCGTCCTCGTCTATCGCTTCGGCGCTCCCAGCGGATACAGGCCGGGGCAGCACTTGAACATCTCGTGGAAGGCCTGGCTAAAGTGGCTGATGCTGGAGTAGCCCACTTCCATGGCCGCCTCGGTCACGTTGTGGCGACCGGCCTTGAGTAGTTCGGCGGCGCGTTCGAGGCGGAGCTTCCGCTGATACTGGGAGATGGTCATGCCGGCTTCCTTGGTGAAGGTGCGGCTGAGGTAGAACGGGCTGCAGCCGACGCGTTTTGCGATCTCTTCCAGCGGCGGCGGCTCGGCGAGGTTTTCCTTGAGCAAGGCGATGACGCGCGAGACGCGGTCCTGCGCGAGACGCTGCTGGCGATGGCAGAAAAACTCCTGCTCGTTCGTCGTCTGGAAGAAGAGGAGCGAGGCGACTTCGAGAGCCTTGCTGTGGAACCACAGCTTCTGCGCGACGGCCGAGACGGGCGGATGCCGCAGGCTTTGCACGAGCTGCTGGAGGTCGCCGCCGATGCGTTCAATGGTCGACAATCCAGAAACCTTTTCGCCGTCCATGGCCGAGCGCACGACGGGGTGCAAAGCCTTTCGATGATCGGCGAGATGGGTGCGGAGGAAGGCCGGATGAAACTCGATGGTGATGAAACGATGCGGCTGTCCGGCGCGCCGCCAAGCGGTCAAACCGGGCTCGCCATGGCGGTAGAAGCCCGAGGTGTCGTCGGCAAACTCCGCCGTCTGTTCGCTGCACCGGACGTCGCCGACGCCGGCCAGGTTGATGCAGACCTCGACGCTGTCCGGATGGAAGCTGCGTTTCCAATCGAGGTCCGCGTCGCACGAGAAGTCGTGCCACTCGAAGCTGACGCCAAGGTCCTTGAAGCTGCCGTGAAGCTGTTTCCAGCCCGCACCGACAGCACGCCACGCCTCGGCCTCCCGGAAGGAAGCGGCTGCGGCGGACTTGGCTGAAACGGATGCACCCATGCGTGTTTGCCAGCGTAGTGGAACTCAGACCCTGCCCACTGGCAAGGGACCGAAGGCGCCCGTCGCGCTCTCAGCCCGCTTTGCCCATCGCTTCGATGGCCTGACGGTAATCTTCCGGCAACGGCGCCTTCGCCGTAACGAGCTCGCCGGATTTCGGATGCGTGAAGGTGATCTGCCATGCGTGCAGCATCTGGCGGCCGAAGGTCAGGCCGGTGGCTTCTTCGACGCGTTTGTTCGCCTTGGGTCCGTAGGTGGCGTCCCCCAAAACGGCGTGGCCGATGTGCTGGAAGTGGACGCGGATCTGGTGCGTGCGGCCGGTGTGCAAGGTCGCTTCCACATCGGTGGCATGGGCGAACCGTTTGAGCACCTTGAACCCGGTCCATGACTCCCGGCCTTCGCCTGCGGAGACGGCCATGCGTTTGCGGTGGGTCGGATGCCGCGCGATGGGTGCCTGGATGTCGCCCTTGTTGTTCACGAGCACGCCGGCAACGAGGCCGCGGTAGAGCTTCACCATGGTCCGCTCGGCGAACTGTTTCGTCAGCGCGAAGTGGGTCTCGTCGTTCTTGGCCACGAGCAGACAGCCGCTGGTGTCCTTGTCGAGGCGATGGACGATGCCCGGCCGCGCCACGCCGCCGATGCCGCTGAGCTGTCCGTCGCAATGGTGCAGCAGCGCGTTGACGAGCGTGTGTTCGTCATGGCCGACGGACGGATGGACGACGATGCCGGGAGGTTTGTTGAGGACGAGCAGGTCGTCGTCCTCGAGAAGGATTTCCAACGGGATGTCCTCGGCGAGGGCCTCGGCCGCCTTGGGTTCGGGAAAGAAGATGCTGACTTCTTCGCCGCAAGACGGCCGGTGCTTCGGTTTGACGACGCGGCCATTGACCTTGACGTGCCCGTTGTTGATCAACCGCTGCATGATGCCGCGCGAGACGGCTGGGAAATGCTCGCGCAAATAGGTGTCCAACCGCAGGTCGGGGCGGCTGCGTTCGACGGTAAAGACTTCGGTGCGTTCGGCCATGAGCGCGGAGAATAGGCCACGCGCCGTTCGCCGGCCACATTCATTCGTGCCGGTGGCCCTGAGCCGCGACCGGATTGACCCCCTCAAGCCCGCATGGGAGCCTCCGATAGGATTTCAAGCAAAAGGACTTCTGTGGAAATAAAGAAAGCGATCATCACCGCGGCCGGTGCGAACCAACGCACGCTGCCACTGCAAACCCTCGTCGACCGCGACGGGACGACCAAGACCGCCCTCGCCGTCATCATCGAGGAGGCGCTGCAAGCCGGCATCGAGGAGATCGCCCTGATCATCCAGCCCGGCGATGAATCCGTGTTTCGCGCTGCCGCCGGCCGTCATGCGGGCCGGCTCCAGTTCATCGAACAGACGCAGAGGCTCGGCTACGGCCACGCCGTCTGGTGCGCCCGCGAATTTGTCGGTGGCAAACCCGCTCTGCTCATGGTCGGTGACCACGTTTATCTCAGCCGCACGGCCAAAGGTTGTGCACAACAACTGGTGGAAATCGCTTCGGCCGAAAACTGCATCGTATCGGCCGTGCAACCGACGCATGAAAGCAAGCTGCCCTACTACGGCGCGATCGGCGGCCGCCTCGTGACCGGACGCCAGCATCTCTACGAGGTGGATGCGGTCCTCGAGAAGCCCACGCCCACCGTGGCGGAACAGCGGGTCATCGTCCCGGGCCTCCGTTCCGGCCACTACCTCTGCTTCTTCGGCATGCACGTGCTGACACCGGGAGTCTTCAACATGCTGGACGAACTCGTCGCGCTTTACGGAAACAAAGGCGGCGTGCATCTGACTCCCGCCCTCGCCAAGTCGATCCGCTCCGAACGTTACCTCGCGCTCGAGATCGAAGGACGGCGCTACGACATCGGGCTCAAATACGGGCTCCTCACTGCGCAGTTGGCGCTGGCCCTGTCGGGCGGTGATCGCGACGAAGTCCTCACGGGCATGGTGGATCTGCTGGCCAATCGTTGAACCGTCCGCCTTCGGCCATGAACCTCATCTCCATCATCACCTCGCCGGACGAAGCGATGCGCAACCAGTCGCTGGAAGCCTTCGCCAAGTCGGCACCGGTCGAAGGCCTTCTCGCCGCGTGCTCCGAGCTGGATCTCTTCCGTCGCCAAGCGGACAACCTCTACGAACGCGTCCGCGCCCTCTTCTTCCTCGCGGCCATTCACCGCTTCCATCTCCCGGCAAAACTTGGAACGGCGAACTCGGAACGCGGAAACGATCCGGCATCGGGAATCGGGAATCCGGGATCCGCTTTGATCCCCTTCCACGGCTTCGAGCAATTGCTCAACCGCCGCTTCGAGGAAGCCATCGATACCTTTCTCTCCGACCAGCAGACCCTCGGTCCCAGCGACGGCCTCAGCTCTGCCTTGGCCGCGGCGTATCATCGTTTGGCGTTTCAGACGCTGGCCGACCAGGTGCGTCGCAGTGTCCGCACGGTGCGTGGCAACCAGTGGATGTTCCGCATGGGCCATCCGGCGGATCAGCCGCTCCGCATCCGGCCCGAACTGCTCCAGCGCAGCGCCGACGGCACGTTCCCGATTCTCCGCGAGCAGACTCCGGTGCGCATGGATCTCACGCATTCGGCGTGGTCCGACATTTTCTTCCTCGGCATGGATTTCCCCGAGGGCGCCAAGGTCATCAACATCTCCGTCGACCTCGGCGTGCACGGCCGTGACGCCGCTCCGCGTCCGCCCGTCAGCGCGTGGCTGCGCGTCATCGACGAACCCGTCCTCCGTCTGACCTCCGTCGACCTTGGCGCCACGGCCGACATCACCTCGTTGAGCGACGTCTTTGATTTCGCGAAGGACTACCTCGGCCTGCTCAAGGCGGCCGTGATCGCAGCCGGCATCATTCCGCCGGGCATCGAGGGCTCGGGCCAATCGCTCGGAGAACTGCTCGCACAGATCGTCGGCCCCGGCCGCGGTCTCGAGATCGCTTCCAGCGTCAACGCCATCCCCAAGGGCTCGCGCCTGGCCGTGAGCACCAACCTGCTCGGCTCGCTCATCAGCGTATGCATGCGCGCGACGGCCCAGGCCGCTTCGCTCACGGGCACATTGGAGGAATCGGAACGGCGCCTCGTGCTCGCGCGTGCGCTGCTCGGCGAATGGCTCGGCGGTTCCGGCGGCGGCTGGCAGGACTCCGGCGGCGTCTGGCCCGGCATCAAGCTCATCACCGGCGTGCCTTCGGCGGAAGGCGATCCCGAGTTCGGCATCTCGCGCGGCCGGCTCATGCCGGTGCATCACGTGTTCACCCGCGACGAAGTTCCCGAGTCCGCGCGCAAGGCGCTCATGGATTCGCTCGTCGTCGTGCATGGCGGCATGGCGCAGAACGTCGGGCCCATTCTCGAAATGGTGACGGAGAAGTATCTGCTCCGTTCCAGTGCCGAATGGGCGGGACGTCAGGATGCTCTCAGCGTCTTGGACGAAGTGATCTCCGCCTTGAAGCGGGGCGACATCAAAGCCCTCGGCGCGGCCACCACCCGCAACTTCCGTGAGCCGCTCCAGGCCATCATTCCGTGGGCCTCGAACTACTTCACCGAACAGCTCATCGCCAAGTGCGAGGCCGAGTTCGGCGGCGACTTCTGGGGCTTCTGGATGCTCGGCGGCATGTCCGGCGGCGGCATGGGTTTCATCTTCGCGCCGCACCGCAAACTCGAGGCGCAGGCCCGGCTCCAGCAGATCATGCTCGAGACGAAGCGCGAGCTGTCCGCCTCGCTGCCCTTCGCGATGGATCCCGTGGTCTTCGACTACGCCATCAACGAGCACGGCACCTTCGCCGATCTCCTGACGGGCGACGACGCCCTCATGCCGTCCGGCTATTACGCGCTCATCTTGCCGAAGCTTCTCCGCGCCGATCTCGCGGAACTTCCCGTCAGCCGACGCACCGAGTTGGACAAATTCGGCGGAGCCTGCCGCACCAAACCCGAGCTCCGCGGCATGGTGCAGACCCTTTTCGACGCGCTCATGCCCCGCGGCAAGTCCGATAGATCCGGCGACGCATCGCTTCACGATCTGCTCGAACAAAACGGATTCGATCGCGCCCAACACGAGCAGATCCGCGCCGACATGAAGGACGGCCGCATCGGCCTCGCGCAAAACCGCCTCCGCGCCGATACGCGCATCGAGGATGTGAAGGACGAGGACGTGGTGCGGCTGGACGGCGCAGCCGGCCAGTCAGCGGTAGTGCCACAGGCGCCCTCGCCTGTGGCCAGTAGCACGGGCGCCCCCGCCTGTTCGCCCGAAGTCTCGTTGTTCACCCCCTTCGACAAAGACCGCCCCGCCTCCATCTCTCAGCGCCATCTCCCGCACTGGCGCCAGGAAGGCTGCACCTACTTCGTCACCTTCCGTTTGGCCGACGCTCTGCCCAATGAAGTGTTGGAACGCTGGCGCACCGAGAAGGCCGAGTATTTGAAGCGTCTTCCTCAACCCGTCACCGAAGCCGCCCTGGAAGAAGCCACCGCGCTCTTCACGGCCAAGTTCGAGGAAGAATCCGACCGGGGACTAGGATCCTGCCTTCTACGCAAGCCCACTGCCGCCGATGAAGTGGAGCGCTGTCTCCGCCACTTCGATGGTGAGCGCTACGCCTTGGCCAGCTACGTCATCATGCCGAACCACGTTCATGTGTTGGTGCGGCCGTTCGGCGATCATTCCTTAAGCGATGTGACTCAGGGCTGGAAATCTGTCAGCGCGCACACCTTCAAGAAACTCGGCCTGAGCGCCGGCGTGGTGTGGCAGGACGAATCTTTCGACCACATCGTCCGCGACGAGCAGCAGTTGGAACGCTTCGGCCGCTACATTGCTGAGAACCCGGACAAGGCCCGGCTGAAGGACTCAGACTTCAAACTGGGGTGTGGAACGGGGGGACGGCAGGCGGGGGCGCCTGCCGCACTAGCCACAGGCGAGGGCGCCTGTGCCACTATTGCTCTCGGGGAAGCCGCCCTGCGAAACGGCGAACTGGCCATCGTCACCCTCGCGGCCGGCGCGGGCTCGCGTTGGACCGGCGGCGCCGGCACCTGCAAGGCGCTCCATCCCTACGCCAAGCTCGGTGGACGTCATCGGACCTTCATCGAGACGCATCTCGCGAAGTCCCGCAAAGCCGGTCGCACTTCCGGCAAATCCGTTCCGCACATTTTCACGACGAGCTATCTCACACAGGGACCCACCGCCGAGTTTCTCGCGCGGATGAAGAGCTACGGCTACGAGGGACCGCTCCATCTCTCCCAGGGAAAGAGCGTCGGCCTGCGGATGATCCCCACGGTGCGCGACCTCCGCTTCCAGTGGGAGGAAATGCCCCAGCAAGTGCTCGACGTGCAGCAGCAGAAGGTCCGCGAGAGCCTGCGCTCGGCTCTCATGAACTGGGCCAAGACCACCGGCGAAGGGAGCGACTACACCGACAACGTGCCGCTCCAGTGCCTCCATCCCGTCGGCCACTTCTTCGAACTGCCGAACCTCCTCCGCAACGGCGTCCTCGCGAATCTGCTGGCCGAACGCCCGCAACTCCGTTGGCTCATGCTGCATAACATCGACACGCTCGGCGCCAGTCCCGACGCCGCGTTGCTCGGCCTGCACATCCAGAGCGGTGCCTGCCTGACTTTCGAGGTCATCACGCGGCGTCTGGAAGATCGCGGTGGCGGCTTGGCCCGCGTGAACGGTCGCCCGCGCCTAGTCGAAGGCCTCGCCATGCCGCGCGAAGAGGACGAGTTCCGGCTGAGCTACTACAACTCGATGACCACGTGGATCGATCTCGACCAGTTCCTCGCCGCGATGGGGCTGACGCGGGAGGATGTGCTGGCTTCCGGTAGCGGCTCCGTGGCTAGTGGCACAGGAGCCCTCGCCTGTGTCAGTCCCGCAGGCGCCTCGCCTGCGGACGCTTCTTCGAGCCAACAGGCGGGGGCGCCTGTGCCACTAGACCCCGGCGAGGGCGCCGGGGCCACTACGGCCACCAGAGCCGCTGCCCAGGATAAGATTACCGCCGCCATCCGCGCGCTGGCCGCCAAGCTGCCGACCTACGTGACCGTGAAGGACGTGAAGAAGCGCTGGGGCCACGGCCAGGAAGACGTCTTCCCCGTCGCCCAGTTCGAGAAGCTTTGGAGCGATCTGACGGCTTTGCCCGAGATCAACACGAAGTTCGTCGTCGTGCCCCGCCTGCGCGGCCAACAGCTCAAGGACCAGGCCCAGCTCGACGGCTGGCTCCGTGACGGCTCGGCCGCGTATGTGGAGCGGTTGTGCGAGTGGAACTAGGAAGCAAGTCGTTTAATGAACTTCCATTTGTTCCACGGTGGAATCGAGAACGGTGACTTCTCGGCGCTGAAGCGAGCCGCGATAAGTGGTGAAACTTTTGAGCATTGGAGTTCCCTGAAAAGTGCGCGGACAGGCGACGTCGTGTTCTTCTACGTCCCTGCACCCGTTAGTGGAATTGTTGCCACGGGCAGAGTTTTACGTGACGCCCATTCTGGCCGGAATTGGCAATACGAGGCAGAAGTCGGAAACATCAAATGGCTTCAGTCACCGGTTCTCTTGAAGCGGCTTAAACGCGAGTTTCCTGGCTGGCGTTGGGTGGACTATCCACGTTCCAAACTCACGCTGGACGCCGCGAAAGCGGATCGATTACTGAAGTTGACTCGACTAAATCAAGACAGCCCATCCACAGAAGTCCTCATCCGCGGCGCGGGATTCGGCACCGCTGAACGCAACACCAAGGTGGAAAAGGCGGCCATTCGATTCGTTTCGAAACACATGAATCGTCTCGGCTATGAAGTGCGCTCGGTTGAGAAGGATTGGTTGGGTTTCGACCTGCTGTGCAAAAACCATTCCGGAGAATTGCTCGTCGAGGTAAAGGGCATCAGCGGCCTTGGAGACGGGTTTCAAATCACTCCGCACGAGTTGGCGTGTGCGCGTGAGAACACCTCGTTCCGGTTGGCTGTTGTGAACGGTGCTCTTTCACGTCGCCCACGACTGACCATCCTCACCGCCCGGCAAATGTTCACTGTGTTCCAGTTCAAGCCGGTGTCTTTTTTTGCCTCGCTCGTCGATTCCTGATTGGGGAGACCGCCCGCTAAGGCGTCACCCGCTTCCTTATGGTGATCAAGCCTGCGACCCGCTGATCGTCACTTCAGATCGACCTTGAACGTGCCGGCGATCTGGTTGGTCACGGTGCCCGGGATGCTCAGAAACAGTTTCCCCGGGATCTGGTTGCCCTGCTTCTTGCCGAACTCCATCTGCAACGCATAGCCCGTCGTCGCGGGGGAGCCTGGCATGCGTTTGCCCTTTGTCTGCACGGTCAATGGCCGACGTTCCTTCGGGTCGGGACGTTTGAAGGTGCGGCCTTCGATGGATTCGGTGGAAGGCACGTAGAGGTTGAACTTCACACTCCGCTCAGGGATCGCGCCGGAGCCTTCGCCCAGGGTCAGCCAGCCTGCCTGGTAGGTGGCGGAGGTGATCTTGAAGGCTTCGTTCTGCACGGTCCCGGCGACGGGCGTTTCGGGAATCTGCGAAGGATCGGGAGCAACACCCTCGTCGCCGGAAGGTGCCTGCGTCGCCTTGCCGTATCGGGCCTCCGCTTCGGAGACGGCGCGGCGGGTGGCGGCGGAAACCGCTGGATTGGCTGCGGGCTCGGCGGCGGCGACCGCAGGTTTCGCGGCCTTCGTTTTCGATGCACTCTCGGCCGCAGCGGCCGCAACGGCTGTAGCGGTTTCCTTTGCCGACACGGCTTCGGCTTCGGCCTTTTTTGCGGCGGCATCCGCTCTCTGGGCGCGGACTTTCATCACGGCGAAAACGGCTCCGGCCGCCACGACGAGGCATACGATGGCGATGCCGGCCGTCTTCCCTGCGGATGATTCCGCAGGCTTTCTCATAGGCCGTGGAGGGCTGCTCTCGGGGAAATCGGACGGCGGTTTCGGTGCAGGGGCTTCGGGAGCATGCGCCGAAACGGAGAGCCTCCCCTTCGGCGGAGGTATCGGAGCGGCCGGGGCTTGGGACGGGTCGGGAGCCGGGGCCGCGGGCACGGCGATCTGCGCCTTGCAGGCGGGACACTGGATCTGCTGGCCGGACCAAGTGGCGTCGGCGGCGATGCGTTGCTGGCAGCTGGGGCAGGCGAACTTGAATTCACTCATGGGACGAGCGCGTTGGTTGAAACGGGGTCGTTTGTTGATGACGCGAATGGGCCACCGAGGCAAGCGGGCCTTTCTTGGAATTTCCCTTGGCTCCGCCGAATTCTTCGGGCTCCCATCCAACTGCGCCCTCCATGAACTCCCAATTTTCCAAGCGACTCGCCGTTCTCATCATGTCCGGCCTCTTGCTGGCGGGGGTGATACCGATGCTCTCCGCCGCCGATGCCGTGCGGCCCAATGTCCTCTTCATCGCGGTCGATGATCTGAACGACTGGGTGGGCGCGTTCGGCGGTCATTCGCAGGCGAAGACACCGAACATCGACCGTCTCGCCGCTCGCGGCACGGCGTTCCTCAACGCCCACTGCCAGGCGCCGCTTTGCAACCCTTCTCGTTCCAGTCTGCTCACCGGCCTGCGACCTTCGACCACCGGCGTCTACGGGCTGGCTCCGGGCATTCGCGCCGTCACGGAGCTCAAGGACCGCGTGACTTTGCCCCAGCATTTCCGCCGCAACGGCTACTTCACCGCCACGTTCGGCAAGGTCTACCACGACGGATCCATCGCTCCGAAAGATCGGACCAACGAGTTCGACGTCTGGGGAATCGCACCGCCAATCCCCACTCCGAAGACGAAGCTCGTGAACACACCGAGCAAGATGGCGGCGGTGGACTGGGGCATCTTCCCTGAGCGCGACGAAGACCAGGCCGATTGGAAGATCGCGGATGCCGCCATCGCCCAGTTGAAGACCGCGCCGACGGACAAGCCGTTTTTCATCGCCGCCGGTTTCCGTCTGCCGCACGTGCCCTGTTTCGCCTCGCAGAAGTGGTTCGATCTGTATCCCGAAGCCACGCTGAAAATGCCGCCCGTCCTCGAGAACGACCGCGCCGACGTGCCATTCTTCTCGTGGTATCTGCACTGGCAACTTCCCGAACCGCGGCTCTCGTGGCTGAAGAAGAATGATCAATGGAAAGGCCTCGTCCGCGCCTATCTCGCCAGCACGAGTTTCATGGACAGCCAGGTCGGACGGGTCCTCGATGCGCTCGACGCTTCAGGGCACGGCTCGAACACGGTGGTGGTCCTCTGGTCCGACCACGGCTGGCATCTGGGCGAGAAGGGCATCACCGGCAAGAACTCGCTTTGGGAACGCTCGACCCGCGTGCCGTTGGCCTTTGCCGGCCCCGGCATCACCAAGGGCGCGCGCTGCACGCAGCCGGCCGAACTTCTCGATCTCTTTCCCACGCTCATCGATCTCTGCCGTCTGCCGGCCCGCACCGATCTCGAAGGCCACAGCCTGATGCCGCAGTTGAAGGACGCTTCCTCCGTTCGTCCGTGGCCGGCGATCACCACGCACAACGTCGGCAACCACTCGGTTCGCAGCGAGCACTGGCGTTTCATCCGCTACGCCGACGGTTCCGAGGAACTCTACGATTTGCGCGACGATCCCAACGAATGGACCAATCTCGCCAAGCTGCCCCAGCATGCCGCCATCCTGCGCGAACACGCCGCTTGGTTGCCGAAGACCAATCACCCGCCCGTTCCCGGCAGCGCCCAACGGATCCTCGTCCGCGAGGGCGGCAAATGGATCTGGGAAGGCAAACCGATCGTCGATTCCGAACTGGAGGATTGAGGAGCCGTCAATTTTCCCTTCACGCCAACTGCCCATCGGGCCACGCTGTCGAAGCTCGTATGATCTGGTCCCGCCGCCATCTGCTCGACATCGAATCCCTCTCCGCCGAGGAGATCACGACGCTTCTGGACACGGCCAAGTCCTTCAAGGAACTCGGCGAGCAGCCCCGAAAACGCAACCCGTGGTTGGAAGGCAAGACGGTCATCAACCTCTTCGTCGAGCCCAGCACGCGCACGCGCATCAGTTTCGAGCTCGCAGCCCAACGTCTTGCGGCCGATGTAGTTAACTTCAGCGCCGAAGCCAGCTCCTTGAAGAAGGGCGAGACGCTCAAGGACACCGTCCTCAATCTCGAAGCGCTCAAGGCCGACGTCATCATCATGCGCCACAGCGCCTCTGGCGCACCGCACTTCATTTCACGTTTCCTCGGCAGCCACGTCGTGAACGCCGGTGACGGCGCCCATGAGCATCCTACTCAGGCTCTGTTGGATACGTTCACGCTGCGGGAACACTTCGGGCGCGTCGCCGGGCTCAACGTCACGATTCTCGGGGACATCCTCTACAGCCGCGTCGCCCGGTCGAACATCTGGGCGCTGACCAAGCTCGGCGCGCATGTCACTCTTTGTGGGCCTTCGACTCTGGTCCCCAGTATCTTGGAAAAGATGGGATCGGCCCCGGGTTCAGTCCGGGTCACCCACAACGTCGACGATGCCATCCGCGACGCCGATGTCATCAACCTGCTCCGCATCCAGCACGAACGGCAGCGGTTGACCATGTTTCCGAGCCTCGGCGAATACACCGCGCTCTTCGGCCTGACGAAGGCCCGGCTGGCCAAGACCAAACCCGAAGCGATCATCATGCATCCTGGCCCGATCAACCGCGGTGTGGAGATCGACAGCGAGATCGCCGACTGTGGCCGCTCGGTCATCTTGGAACAGGTGACCAACGGATTGGCCGTGAGGATGGCGGTTCTTTACTTGGTCACGGGCGGAACCTTGCCCCTTCGCTAGCCGCGCGAGACACCCTCCACCGGAAGCGGCGATTATGATCCCGGCGACGAAGGCTAGGATCGCTTTTCGGATCTCGGTGAACTAACTAACCCCATGCCCTACATTCACCCAAAGCGCTACGACGTTATCGTAGTCGGTGCCGGGCACGCTGGCGTTGAGGCCGCCTTGGCCGCCGCCCGGATGGGTTGTCAAACGCTGCTGTTGACCATCAACGCAGACACGATCGGCCAGATGTCCTGCAACCCCGCGATCGGAGGATTGGCCAAAGGCCATCTCACCCGTGAGATCGATGCCCTCGGCGGCGAGATGGGCAAATGCACGGACATGACCGGGCTCCAGTTTCGGATGCTCAATACCAAGAAGGGCCCCTCCGTTTGGGCTCCGCGCGCCCAGTGCGACAAGAAGGCCTACCAGTTCCGGATGAAGTGGGTCTGCGAACGCGAAGCCAACTTGGACATCCGTCAGGTCCAGACCACCCACCTTCTCCTCAAGGACCGTGTCGCCTACGGAGTTGGCACCGCGCTGGACGTCGAATATCACGGCACCACTGTCGTCGTGACCACCGGCACCTTTCTCCGCGGATTGATGCACATCGGTGCCAATCAACAACGCGGCGGCCGTTCAGGCGAATCAGCCGCCATGTCCCTGTCGGATTCCCTCGTCGAAGCCGGCCTGGAACTCGGCCGTCTCAAGACTGGGACGCCTCCCCGCCTGCTCAAGAAGACGATCGATTTCTCCAAGACTAGCCTCCAGCCCGGCGACGAGCCGGCACCGTTCTTCAGCTATTGGAAGGACGACTTGTTCCACGTGGAACACGAAGGGAGCGCGAACTCACCTCTTCCCGGGATCGCCCACCAAAGCTTCGACACCTACTTTCCTACCACCACTTTCCCTGGGATGGAGAAATCGGTGTTCCACGTGGAACAAGGAGCCGGCTCCTCGCCTTATCCTCCGGGTTCCATTCTTTCGCACATCGGTCGCCAGCTTCCCTGCTACATCACCTACACCACGGATCGGACGGCTGAATTGATCCGAGCGAACCTGCACAAGTCCCCCATGTATTCCGGGGTCATCGAAGGCATCGGCCCCCGCTATTGTCCGTCCATCGAGGACAAGATCGTGAAGTTCGCCGACAAGGAGCGTCATCAGGTCTTCCTTGAACCCGAGGGCATCGCCACCGACGAGATCTACGTCAACGGCTTCTCCACCAGCCTGCCCTACGAAGTCCAAGTCGACCTCGTCCGGACCATCATCGGCTGCGAAAATGCCGAAATCCTCCGCCCGGCCTACGCTGTCGAATACGATTTCTCCTTCCCTACCCAGCTCGATCCGTCCCTCGAAACCAAGACCTGCCGCAATCTCTTCCTCGCCGGCCAGATCAACGGCACCTCCGGCTACGAAGAAGCCGCCGCCCAAGGCCTCATGGCCGGGATCAACGCCGCCCGACGCGTCCAGGACAAACCACCCGTCATCCTCGGCCGCGACCAGGCCTACATCGGCGTCCTCATCGACGATCTCGTGACCAAGGGCACCCAGGAACCCTACCGCATGTTCACCAGCCGCGCGGAATACCGGCTCCTCCTCCGTCAGGACAACGCCGACCTCCGCCTAAGCCAACTCGGCTTCAACATCGGCCTCCTCCCCGCCCGCAACCACCGCCGGTTCGCCGCCAAGCGCGACTCCATCACCGCCGAACTCGAACGCCTCAACCACACCCGCGAAGGCACCCACACCCTCGCCCAGCTCCTTCGCCGGCCGGAGATCACCTACCGCACCCTTCCGAAATCCGATCCCGACCTCCCCGAAGACATCGCCCAGCAGGTGGAGATCAACCTCAAATACGAAGGCTACATCCAGCGCGAGCAAGCCGAAGTTGCCCGTTTCCGCACCCTCGAGGACAAACAGATCCCTTCGTGGGTCGACTACCAGACCGTTCCCAGCCTGCGCCATGAAGCCCGGCAAAAGCTCGGCAAGATCCGGCCCGTCACCATCGGCCAGGCCAACCGCATCTCCGGCGTCACCCCCAGCGACATCAGCATCCTTCTCATCTGGATGAAACGCCCACCCGCCAAGGCCGCCTCCGAGTCCGTCGACATCTGCGCCGCTGAAGAGAATCTCGACGGTCCCCCCGGCCACACCGGCTGCTGTGGAGATCTTTGATTCGTGCCGGTTCAGCGACGAACGGAACTGGTCAAGCCCGGCAATGTTGAGTCCATCTTTCAAAGTGATGAAACCGATCCTCAGCATTCTGATGTTCCTGCTTTTCTGCGCTGATGCGGAGGCGCAGTCGCCCCAGAAACCGATGCGTCTGTTTCTTCTCCTTGGCCAATCGAACATGGCGGGACGGGGAAGTGTTCCATCAAATGAGCCCGCATTCAATTCTCGCATCTATATGATGAACAAGGAGATGAATTGGATTCAAGCCAAGGATCCGGTTCATTTCGACAAGCCGATTGCTGGAGTTGGGCTCTGCTCGGAGTTCGCCCGCGTGCTGGTGAAGAAGGACACGAACATCACCGTGGGATTGATCCCGTGTGCGATGGGCGGATCCAGCCTCGATGAATGGAAACCTGGCTCGAAGCTCTACACCCAGGCCATCGAACGCGCCCGTGAGGCGGTGAAGTCCGGCGCGCTCGCGGGAATCCTGTGGCATCAAGGCGAAGCCGACAGCGCCCCGGACAAACTGGCGAGCTACGGCGAACGGTTCGCTGCAATGATCAGCCAGCTGCGGAAGGAGCTTTCCGCACCAACGGTCCCGGTGATCGTCGGAGAGTTGGGGCGCTTCCGTGAAGCGAGCCGGCCGTTCAACGACGCCTTGCCGACGGTCGTGAGCCGTGTGCCCAATTGCGCCCTCGCCACCGCCGAGAACCTGACTGACAAGGGCGACAAACTCCATTTCAACACGCAGTCGTTGCACCTCTTCGGCCAACGATACGCTGCGGTCTTTCTTGCGCTCGAAGCGAAGAAGAAGCCGCCGACGAGGTGAGGGCCCGAGGCTAGCCGCTCGCCTGCCGGGACGCTCCCCTTGGCTATCCTTGGTTCGCTTTGCTGATCCCCGTCCGCCTTTTGGTTCGCCATTCCGGGAACTTTGCGCCAAACAGCCCACATGAGATCGAGCCTCTTCCGCCTCAGTCTATTCGCAATCCTCTCCTCTTTCGTTCTGGCCGCCGTTGGCGTGTCTGCCGCCGATGCCGCCAAGCCGCCCGCGAAGAAACCCGTCGTCCTCTACAGTCGCGCGTTCAACGCCCAGGGTGAGGCGCGCTACCTGGCCGACGGAACATTCAAGGACGTGCTCGGCCAGCTCGCCCGGACCTTTGAAGTGCGCGTCTCCGACCGGCCGCTCGACCGGGCGCTGCTGCAGGATGTCTCGGTGGTCGTCATCGCGAACCCCAGCGACAAGGCCGCCGGCACCAACCCTCCGCCGCGCCACATGCTCGCGGTCGACATCCTCAACCTCCGGCAATACGTCGAGAAGGGCGGAGGACTCATCGTCATGGGCAACCAGGAGAACCACAACCTGGAGATCGCCCACTTCAATTCGCTGCTCGCCTCCTTCGGCCTCCAGTTCACCAACGTCTACACCGACGCCAAGAAGCTCGTGATCCCCAAGACCACGCCCGTCATCGGCGGACTGCGCTGGGCCTACTACACCGGCAACCAGGTCCTCGTGAAGCCCGACCACCGGGCCAAGGCCCGCTCGCTCGTCGACAACGACCTTGCGCAGAAGCCCGACAAGGGTCCGCGCGACGCGGCCGGTTCCCTCCTCGCCGTAGCCGAGCCTGGACAAGGCCGTGTGGCCGTGATCACCGACGCCGGCTGGCTGACCAACGACGCGCTCAGCGGCAAAGGCATTGGTGAAGTGGCCATCAAGGACCACGACAACCTGGAGATCATGCGGCGGCTGCTCAACTGGGCGGCTCGGGCGGCTCAGCAATAATGACAGGTTCAGGCGAACAGCTATGACTTCCGCGACGATCAAACTCTTTCTGCCACGCGGAGACGCGAAGAGCCTGCGCACTGCTGAAATCTCCAACTGGACGGGCAAGGCAGTCGCGGCGCCTCGCACGGAGCTAGATGAGCTGTTGGCTCGCGAGGAACTCGACAAGGCCGGAGTCTACATTCTCATCGGCACCGATCCTCTTACCAACGCCCCCCGCGCTTACATTGGAGAGGCTGAGGTAATCCGCGATCGCCTTAAGCAACACAAGGCCAAGGAATTTTGGGTTTCCGCCATCGTGTTTGTCAGCAAGGACGAGAACCTAACCAAAGCTCATGTGCGGTATCTTGAGAGCCGCCTTCTTGCGGAGGCGGCCACGATCAACCGATTCACGCTCGAACAGAATCAGGCTGGCGGTTCGCGACTTCCCGAGTCAGACCGCGAGGACATGGAGGTGTTTCTTGCCCGCATTCGGCAGCTCCTTCCCGTCCTTGGATCTGACATCCTTGCGCCGATTGCCCAACCCACCGCAAAGGCCCAGCCCGGTGGTGTCCTCTTCTGCCGCATCAAGGGAGCCGAGGCACGAGGCCAGCGCACTGCGAATGGCTTCGTCATATTTCAGGGCTCCACTGCCGTTTTGGAGGAGCGTCCTTCTGCGGAGAGCTATCCGTATGTCATCGCCCAGCGCAAACAGCTCTTCGCCGATGGAACGCTTATCGAGAAGGACGGATTCCTGTCGTTCACTAAAGATACTGAGTTCACAAGTCCATCCGCCGCTGCCGTCGTGATTCATGGAGGAAATGCAAACGGGCTCACGTCGTGGAAGACCAAAGATGGCAAATCACTCAAGCAGCTCGACGAACAGGCCTCGTAAACCGCGCGACGCGCAATTCATCGGCCATGGCACTCTGGTTGCAGTCGTAGCGTCCTCCGGGCGGGTTGCCGAGCTTGGTTCGTTAGCCCGTCATTTCGCAAACGCCTCTCTTATTTCGGCCGCAATCGTCGCGAGTATCTTCCGTTCGTTGGCGTGGTTCTCGGTGTAGGCCACGAGGACGAACTTCCGGCCGTTGGGAAGTTCCACGTAGGCCGCATCGTGGCGGGTCTGGCTGGTCCAGCCGGCTTTGCTCCAAAGTTTGTCGCCGGGTTTCAGCGCTTGGCCGGTGAAGCCGCGCGCCTGGTCCTCGATGTCGCCTCCCACGAGGAAGGGATCGCGCTTCATCAGCTCCATCATCTCGGCGGAGCGTGCTGGCGTGACGCATTTGCCGAGGGCGATCTCGACGAGCAGGCGGGCAGTGTCGTCGGTGGAGAGGAAGTTGCGCTTCGGTTCGAAGGCGCGGATGGCCTGCGATTCGCGGCCGTAGGGGCCTTCGCACCACGGCTTCTTGTGCGCGATGACATTGGTGTAGCCGAGGCCGCGGAAGTAGTCGGTGACGACGTTGCGTTTCTTGAACCACTCGGCCAGTTCGGCCTCGGGCAGCTCGGGGCCGCTGGTAGTGCCGGTGACCACGTCGAGGACGTAGTGGGTGGCTTCGTTGTAGGACTCGACGATCATGTCCTTCATGGCCCGGCGAAGTTCCGGCGTGTCCGCCAGCTTCTTGTCCTCCATCCAGCGATGGGCGGCGGCGAGGTAAAACATCTTCACGACGCTGGCCGGGTAAATGCGTTCGGCGCCGCGGAAGGTTGCCTGGGCTGATCGCGCCGAATCGGTGAGGTCGACGAGGGTGATGGCGATTTCCTCGCGCTTGAGCTGCTGGGCGGAGAAGTCCTTCACCACCTTGTCCACGGAACGAGTGACGACTGATTGCAGCTCCGTCTCGGACAGGGGAACCGCGGCGCGACCGGGCGTGGCCGAGGCCAGGACGATGCCTAGGAAGGCTGCGGTGGTGGCGAGTCTATTGCGGAGGCTGGGGAGTTTCATCGGGAGGAGGTGACGGGGCTTTGGGCCGCAGGAACCGGAACATCGTGTCGCCGTGCTTCATCGTCTTGCGCTCGTCCCAGTGGGCCGGGATCGCAAGGGTGTCCCGTTTGGTGTGGCCGATGAGCACGAGGCCGTCGGGAGCGACGAGGCGGGGCAGGTTCACGTCGTCCAGCAGGCGTTGGGCGAAGGACTCGGAGCGTTTGCCGACGTTCTTGTCGCCGTAGGGCGGATCGGCGAGGACGAGTTCGAAGACTTCGCCCTGTCCGGCGAGCTGCGCCATGGCGGTGAAGGCGTCCTGGATCCGCAGATGGAGCCGATCGGCCAGACCCGCAAGGGCGGCGTTGCGGCGAATAAATTCGGCGTGTTTGGCGGATTTCTCCACGATCAAGGCGCTGGTCGAACCGCGCGAAAGGCATTCGAGGCTCAGCGCGCCGGTTCCGCCGAAAAGCTCCAACACGCGGGCGTCGATCGGCCGGTCGACGAGGCTGTTGAAGATCGCCTGACGCACGAGATCCGGAGTCGGCCTCACGCCGAGACCGTCCGGGACTTTCAGGATTCTTCCGCCGGCTGTGCCGCCAATGATGCGCATGGGCTTAGGCTACGGGAGAAGGCGCGCGGGACCAAGCGGGACGAAAGGATGAACGGAGAAGCCTCACCAATGGTCGTTTGATTTCCGGCCGTAACGAGTTTTTGTTGGCCGGGTCTTTGCAGTGGCAACTACTCTCCGCTCCTAAATTCATGGGCAATGATCCGATGATCGAAGTGGCCGACCTGACCAAGAAGTATCCTGGTCGGACAGCCGTCGCCGGGCTCACCTTCCAGGTGGGCCGCGGGGAGATCGTCGGATTCCTCGGGCCCAACGGCGCCGGCAAGAGCACCACGATGCGGATTCTCTCGTGCTATCTGCCCGCCACCTCGGGCACGGCCCGCGTCGCCGGCTACGATGTCTTCACCCAGTCGATGGAGGTCCGGCGGCGCATCGGCTACATGCCGGAGAACAACCCGCTCCATCCCGAGATGCGCGTGCGGGAGTATCTCAAGTTCCGCGCCCGGCTGAAGGGCCTCGGCATCGCGAAGTCGCGCGAACGGGTGGATACCGTGCTCGAACAGTGTTCGCTGACCGGCGTCTCCAAACGCATCGTCGGGCAGCTTTCGAAGGGATTCCGGCAACGTGTCGGTCTGGCCGACGCGCTCGTGCATGAGCCGGACCTGATCATCCTCGATGAACCGACCATCGGCCTCGACCCGGAACAGCTCAGGAGCGTGCGTCAGCTGATCAAGAATCTCGGCGGCAAACACACCGTCCTCATCTCGACGCACATCCTGCCGGAAGTGGAGATGACTTGCAGCCGCGTGCTCATCATGCGGCAGGGCCGGATCCTCGCGGCCGATACGCCGGATAATCTCGGACGCGCGTTGAGCGGCGCACACCAGGTCGTGGCCGAGATCGCGGCGACTGCGGCGGAACTGCGGGAGGCGTTCGAGGACATCCCCGAGCTGAACGACTGCGACATTGCGCCGGCGGAAGGCGATTACATGCGCTGTTCCGTGACCGCGACCGACGGAGCCGACGTGCGCGTGCAGATCTACGACATGGCGCGGGCGCGCAACTGGCGGATGCGTGAGCTGACCCGTTCACGCCTGACGCTCGAGGACATCTACGTCCGTGTGACACGGCCCGACGGCGGGGAGGACCGGAACTGATGCGCACCTACCTCGTGCTGCTCCGCCGTGAGCTGGGTTCCTACTTCGTCTCGTTCATCGGCTACCTGGTCATCGCCCTGGCCATCGGCGAAATGGGCCTGTGCTTCTTCAGCCTCGTGCAAAGCCTGCTGAATGTTCCGAGTCCATTGCCTCTGTCAGAGCTTTTTTTTGCGACGCCACTTTTCTGGCTTATCTTCCTTACAACCGCGCCGGTGATTACGATGCGCCTGTTCGCACTGGAAAAGGATTCCGGAACCTTCGAGACCCTGATGACCGCGCCGGTAACGGAATTGCAGGTCGTGATGGCCAAGTTTTCCGCCGCCCTCCTGTTCTACATGATCATGTGGGCGCCGTTCATCGGATGCGCGTTCCTCGTGCGCCATTTCGTCAACGACCCGTCGGTCGTCGACCTCACGACGATGACGGGGACGTTCATCGGCCTTTTCCTGCTGGGTTGCCTGTTCATCTCCTTCGGCTGCTTGGCGTCGTCCGTGACGAAGAACCAGATCGTGGCAGCGATGATCAGCTTCGCGTTTGGGGTGTCACTCTTCGTAATCAGCTTGTTTGCCGACCAGTTTTCATCAATCGGCGGTCTCGTAACGCTGGCCTTCCAGCGCATCGCCGTGACGGACCACCTGCAGGAATTCGCGCGGGGCATCGTCGATACGCGCCAGGTCGTCTTCTACCTGAGCGCCACCGGGCTGCTGCTGTTCCTCACCCACCGCGTCCTCGAAAGCCGCCGCTGGAAATGACCTGATGTCCGAGCCCACGCCATCTCCCGCCAGTTTCTCCGCCGGCCGCCGCTGGAGCCGCGCCTTCAATTCCGTGGTCGGCATCGCCTCGCTTTTGGCCATCGTGGTCATGGTGAACTACCTCGCCTCCGGCTGGTATCGGCGCTGGGAGCTCTCGAACAGCGGGCGGTTCGACCTGTCGCCCCAGACCACCCGGCTACTGCAGAATGTGACCAACGACGTGGAGGCCTTCATCTGTTTCGACGTGGAGAAGGAGAAAGAGGTGCATGGTTGGAGCCAGTCGTTGCTGCGCCAGTATGCGAACCTCAATCCCCGCATCCGCGTTCGCAGCATTGATCCGAGCCGTGCGCCGGGCAGCGTTTCGCAGATCCTGGCGACGAACCTCCTCGGCACGCTCGCAAACAAGAACTTCATCCTCTTCACCTGCGAAGGCCGACGCTGGGTTGTCTTCGCCAACCAGCTTTCCGACTACAGCCGCCCCATCCCGATCACCGGCGAGAACGGGCAGCCGGCCATCGAATTCCGACGCACCAACTTCAAGGGCGAAGTCCTCTTCAGTTCTGCCATTTTTGCGGTTAGCTATGCCCGACAGCAGAAAGCTTATTTCGTCACCGGCCATGGTGAACACAATCCCGAGGGCGTCTCGGCCGACCAGGACTACGGCAAGTTCGCAGCAATGCTCCGCGACCAATACAACGTTCCTTGGGAGAAGCTGAACCTGTCTGGCACAAACGACCTAACGGACGCTTCCATGCTCGTGATTGCCGGTCCGGCCAGGTCGGCGTTCACGACGAACGAACTTGCCAAGCTAGACGGTTACCTTCGCAGCGGCGGACGCGCACTCATTCTCGCGCCGAACATGTCTTATGCCGCCAGCGTCGGTTCACGCAGCGGCAACGCGATCAACACAGGCCTCGAGAATTACCTGACCAACTGGAATGTCGGTATTGTTTCGACGGTAGTTCAGGACGATACCAACCGGCCTGCGGAGAATTCTCTTCTCGTGGTTGGCGACGGCCTGACCCCAGATCATCCGGTCACGCAGTCAATCGCCGCAACTAAAGGAGGCGTCTTGCTCGTCCTTCCTCGTCCCGTTGGACGGCTAGTTGGGAGCTCCACTGCTAACGGTCCCAATGTCGAGCGCCTCGGCCAGACCAGCAGTGAAGGAATCGAGACCCGGGATGTGATGGCTAACGGAGTGCTTACCCGGAAGTTCTTCAAGGGCAAGTTTCCGTTGATAGTCGCAGTCGAGAAAGGCGCGATCACCGGAGTAAGCGCAGATCGTGGAACGACCCGTTTGATCATCATAGGCGACTCGCTTTGTCTTAATAACCAAATCCTCGACTCCGCCGACAACCGCGTATTCGCGGGCTTCGCCGTCAATTGGCTGCTCGACCGTCCGCAGGCCATGCTAGAGATCCCTCCGAAGACCCTGAAAGACTTCAAGATCACGGCCTCCTCCATGCAGGTTCGGAACCTCGGCCTGATCATGGTGCTGGGCTTCCCCGGAGCCGTCCTGTTGTTCGGCGGACTCGTCTGGCTCCGCCGCCGTCGGTGATCCTCGACCCATGACCGCACGCAAGACATGGACGCTGTTCTTCGCGGCCGCAATGCTCGCGGCTTTCATCGTCTTCGTTGAGCGGCCCGTCCGCCTCGAGAAGCTGAAGGTGCCCGTCACGCAGCTGCTGCCCGGCTTCAAGGCCTCCGAGGTCGAGTCGGTCGAAGTGCTTTTTCCCGGACAGATCCCCATCCAGGCGGAGCGGACGGCCGGTGGTTGGAAACTCATTCGCCCGGTGCCCCACGTGGCGGACAGCTTGCGCGTCGAAGCCTTGCTCTCCGCCCTGCAGCAGCTCCGGTTTGACTCGCACATCCGGCCCGAGGAACTGCTCGCGCGGCCGAAGGCGATGGAGGAATACGGGATACGCAATCCGCGTCTGACGCTGACGCTCCAGAGTTCCGGCAACCGCCAGGTGCAGCTCCTGTTCGGCACCAACACGATTGCCGGCGACCAGATCTATTTGGGCCAAACCGGCGGCAACGGCATCCACTTGGTCACCGCGGACCTGCTCCGCTTCATCCCTCCCACGGAAGTAATCTGGCGGGGCCGCGACATTCTTCCGGCCGAAGTCTTCTCGCAGAATTCCCTGCGTGTCCGGGCCGCGCAACGCGGCTTCGACCTGAACCGGCCGGGCACGAATTCGCTCTGGCGCATCGTGTGGCCGTTGGACTCACGGGCCGACAATCGCAGGGTGGATGCCGGTCTCGAACAGCTGCGCACCAATCTCGTGAGCGGGTTCGTGGCGGACGGCGTGAAGGATTTCGAACCGTTCGGGCTGCAGACTCCCTCCCTTGAAATCTTTTTTGGCCAGGGAACCAACTTCACCCGCGGACTGCAGATCGGTTCGGGCCCGACGAATCTTCCCCTGATGGCGTTCGCCCGTCGGCTCGGTGAGTCGTCCGTGTTCCTGGTGCCCAAGGCCGCGGTTGACCCGTGGCGTATTTCCCAGGCGGAGCTCCGCAATCCCCGGCTCGTGGATCTGCCGGCGACCAACATCACAAAGATCACCGTTCAAGGCGACGAGGCGTTCACCGTCGAACGCAAGGGAACCAACGTCTGGGCGGTCACGGCCCCGAAGTATTTTGCCGCCGATACCCTGCTGCTCGACGTGCTGCTCTACGTCGTCACCGAGGCGCCGACCATCGAGGAGAAGGCGCTGGTCACGGACTGGAAGCCCTACGGCCTCGACAAACCGCTCGCGGAATACCGCTTCGAAGCGCCGCACGGCGGAACGAACGAGGCGGTTGCCTTCCAGGTGGGCGCGGGCGAAGGCGGCCGGCTCTTCGTCCGTCGCACCGACGAGGTCTCGGTGAGCGAACTCTTGCCGGAGGTCTTCATCCGGCTTCCCCGCCAGTCGTGGCAGATCGGCGATCGGCGGATCTGGAACTTCGATTCGACCAACGTGACCTCCGTCACGATCCAGCAGCTCGGCCGGAAAAAGGCGCTCGTCCGCAACGCCGACGGTGAATGGATCTTCGCGCCGGGATCGCAGGGAGTCGTCAATCCATTCGGGGTCGAGGAGGCGTTGACGCGGCTTGGGTCGCTCCAGGCCATCTACTGGACCGCGCGCGGCGACGTGGCCGATTCCTACGGATTCAAGAAGGTGGATTTCAAGTTGACCCTGGGTCTTGTGAAGGACGGAAAACCGGAGACGCTGGAGATCGAGTTCGGCGGACAATCGCGCCAATTGCATCCGTATGCGGCGACGAAGATCGACGGGGAACGCACCGTCTTCGAGTTCCCGGCCGACGTCTACGTCAACGCGGTGCGGGAATACCTCACGATCTTCAAGGCTGGAACGGAGAGCCCGTGAGATGAAGCCCAAGCCCAGCGGACGTCCGTGGTTGCGGCGATGCCGGGTGGCTTTCCGTTGGTGCCGCATCGCCGTCTGGCTCGTGCTGCTCGCGCTCATCTGCGCGGTCCTCTACGTGACGGAGGTCGGCATCCCGGAGTTCGCCAAGGAACGGATCAAGTCCGGCCTGCGCACCCAAGGAGTGGACCTCGACTTCGAACGTGCGCGCTTCCGTTGGTTCCAGGGAATCCAGGTCGACCTCCTCACCATCGGCCGCCACGGCGTCCCCGGAACCATCACCGCGGCCGAAGCGACGGTGGACCTCGACCAGAAGTCCTTGGCCCGTCGCGAATGGCGGATCGAGTCGATCTCCGTCCGTGACGCGGCGTTGAGGCTGACGCCTTCGCTGACCAATCTCCATGCGGTCGATGTCAGCGGCGTGCAGGTGAAGCTCTCCTTTCCGGACACGAACACCGTCGTGCTCGACCGCTTCAAAGGCCGTCTACGCCAGGGCACGTTCTCCTTCTTTGTCGGCGTCACGAACACGTGGGCCATCACCAACCTGATGGCAAGCGCGGAGGATCCGCAGGTGAAGCCGGCGGGCCCGTTCTCGATGACCAACCAGGTCAACCGCCTTGCCGAATGGATCGACCGGTTCGACCTCGATTCCTCATCCCACGTCCACATCAGCGTTACCGGCGATGCCGCCCAGCCGGAAGGCGTCTCGGGCCAGGTGAAGCTCACCGTGCCCTCGGTCAACACACCGTGGGGCCTCGCCACCAATCTCGTCGTCGTCTCCTCCATCCGTGATCTCTTCACCGACGTCGCCGAGTCCGGAGTCGACATCGCGGTCTCGGCCGACCGGGCCTGGACGCCCTGGGGCGAGGGTGACGGAGTTTCCGTGAAGGGCCACGTGCAACGGGCCGGGCAAGACATGCGCCTGTGGGAAGCCCGACTGGACGTCCGCGCGACCAACGCCAGTTCACGCTGGGCCACGGCGCGCCTGTTGAATGTCAGGACGGATGCGTTGCTGGACACGCGGAACGCCATGCCGCCGAGGGCGAATGGCGACGTGGACGTCGTCGGGTTGGAGACGAAGTGGTTCACGCTCGGTTCCGGGAGCATTCATTTTGATCGGCTGCCCGAAACCAACGAATGGGCCGCCGTCACGAAGCATGGCGACCTCGGCCTTTGGACCAACGCCCTGCCCCATCGGCTGAACTTCTCCGCCGCACTGACCAATGTCGTCACACCCCAGCTCAAGGTGCCGTCGCTCCGTGTCGCCGCCGGATGGAAGGCGCCGTTCCTGAGCATGCGCAGCTTCGATCTGGAGCTTGCTTCGGGCGCTTTGAGCGGCCGGGCCTCGGTCGATGTCGAGACCCGCGAGGCCGTCTGGATTGCCGACGCGGACTTCGATCTCCACGAGGCCCTTCCATTGTTGCCGCCCGAGAGCCAACGCTGGTTGTCGCAGTTCACCTGGGGCTCTCCGCCCGATGCGTCGGTCTCCGGCAGCGTGCGCCTTCCCGCATGGACGAACAGCGCGCCCGATTGGCGCCAAGAAGTGCAGCCGACTCTCCATCTCGCCGGACGGTTCGCGGTGACGAACGGAAGCTACCGCGGCCTGCCGGTCGATTCGGCGACGGGCACGTTCCACTACACGAACCTCCTCTGGCACCTGCCGAACGCCCACTTGCAGCGTCCCGAAGGCGCGGTGGATCTGGAGTTCACCAGCACGGACCAGGGACGGAAGCAGACCTTCAAGTTTGTCAGCACGATCGACCCGCAGATCCTGCGGCCGCTCTTCCCGACCAATGCGACGCGGGTGTTCGACCTGTTCGAGTTCCGCACCATGCCGGTGATCTCGGCGGACCTGCACTACTTCAAGGACGAGCCCGAGAAGACCGTCGCGGCGGCGCATCTCGTCCTCAGCAACGCCTCCTTCCGCAGCCAGTGGGTCGACCGTGTCGAAGCCACGGTCGCGTTCACCAACGGGTTCATCCAAGCACGGGACCTCCGGGTCGACCGCGGGACAAACTGGGGGCGCGGCGAATGGATCGGGCTGGATCTGAACACCTCCATCCTCAGCATCAGCAACGGCACCGCGCAGTTCGACCTGGAACCGTTCCTTCGCGCAATCGGGCCGAAGACGTGGGCGACGATGGAGCCATACCATTTTCTCGACGTGCCCAAGGCCAAGGTCTCCGGGTGGTTGAACGTCCGTGATACCGACGAGGTCGACCTCCGGTTCGTCGCGGACGCGGGACGCTTCGAATGGAACCGCTACGCCGTCGACCGGCTCGTCGGCGAGGCCCGCTGGGTCGGACGCGGGCTGATTCTCACGAACATGACCGGCCGCGGTTATGGCGATGGGACGATAAACGGATCCGCATCGTTCGAGTTTGGCGAACGTAGCCAGACCGACTTCCGCTTCGCCTTGGACTTCGCCGACATCGACCTGCGGAACTTCATGCTCGGACTGAAGGTGACCAACAAGCTCGAGGGCCTCGTCACCGGCAATCTCACGGTCACCAACGGCTCCGAGTGGCGCGAGACCGGATGGAACGGCTACGGATGGGCGCGACTGACCAACGGCTTCATCTGGGAGTATCCGATCTTCGGGCTGGTCTCGCCGGTGCTGGACAGCATCTCGCCGGGGGCCGGGCAGGACCGGGCCCGCAGCGCCACGGCCACATTCATCCTCACCAACAGCGTCGCTTTCACCGACGACATGGAACTTCGCGCTGCCGCCATGCGTCTAAACTACCGGGGCAGCGTCGACTTCCAACAGCGCGTCAACGCCCGGGTCGACGCCGTGCTCCTACGTGACACGCCTTTGCTGGGACCTCTCCTGAGCTTTGCGTTGTCCCCGTTCACGCGCCTCTTCGAGTATGAGATCAGCGGCACGTTGAAGGAGCCGGTGCAGAAGGCCGCCTACATCCCGGGCTTCCTCATGAAGATCCTGACGCCTTTCGACACGCTGAAGAAGATGTTGCCGGACTCGGAGAAGAAGAAGCCATCCGATCCCCCGCCAGAGGGGAAATGAGCTTGGCCGATCAACCTCCTCTGCCTAGCGTCCGCCTATGATCAAGCGGCTCGTCCTCGCCTTCCTCCTCCTGGCCATCGCCTCCGGCCACGCGGCGGATGTGAAGGTCCTGAAGGTCCTTCCGCTCCATCTCGATCTCGAAGGCCGGCACGCGCTTTCCCCCAGCCTCTTCGACCGGGATGCCTATCAGGCCCAGCTCAAGAAGAACCCGGCCCAACGCTCCGCCTTGAAGTTCGAGATCCTGTGGAAGGCACCGAAGAAGACCGGAGAAGCCGAGATCCGGGTGGAACTGCGCGGCTCTTCCCCCACCGGAACCGAGACTTTCACACTCAAGGAAACCGCTCAACCGACGGGCTTCTTCAGCAAGTGGACGTCGGTGAAGCTCGAAGGCGACACGTTCAAGAAGTTTGGCGAACTCCTCGCCTGGCGCGTCACCGTCTGGCAGGGCGGCCAGCAGGTCGCCGAACAGAAGTCGTTCCTCTGGTGATCCCGGCGGCTGCCCTACCAGACCGACTTCAAGCGCCGCAGCGTCCAGCCCGTCAGGCGCATGGGGGATTCGACGGCGGTGAGCCGCCATTCGGTGTCGCCTTCTTTAGGAATGAAGCAAAAGGACATGGCGACTTCACCGTTGTTGGCGAAGATCTCGATGGAGCTCCGATCCAGCACCACGTTCAGGCTGATCTTCCCGTCGATCGGAGCAAGAGGAGCCTTCCGTCCGAAGGCGTGCAGCGAACGATCCTTGGCCGACCACCGGATCTCCGCACCGCGGACGTCCAGGACCACGTCGCCACTTTCCCCGGGCGCAAACCTCACCTCGCCCTGCACCAGATCCGTCTGCGGATTGAGGGGCACGCTTTCACCCGCTCGCAGCGGTGAGCCGCCGAGTTCGATGCGTTGGCCACTCCGCAGCTGGAGAAATTCCTTCACGGGCTGCCGGAAAAGGCGGATTCCGGTAGGTGTCGTGACGAGGCTGAGTTCCAGCGGCAGGCTCATCTGCTGGTTGAACGGCATGCCCGGATACTTTCCGTCCCGCATCCATCCGATCAAAACGCGGCGGCCGTCCGGCGCATCGCTGTAGGTCTGGGCCGCGTAGAAATTCGCACCATGGTCGCCGGTCTGCTTCGGGCCATCGGCCACAAAATGGGTGCCGTCGAATTTACCGAGCAGGTAGTTGCCATCCGCGCCGAAGAGGACCCAGCGCGTCTTGGCCCCGTTGCCGTCGACGGGAAGTTCAAACAGGTCGGGGCATTCGTAGATGTCCGGGACGCTGGAGAGATAGGTCCACGACTTGAGGTCCGGCGAATTGAAGAGCTGCGCATGGTGCCGGATGATCGGAAGCCCCTTGGAATCTTTCTCCTGCTCATCGGGCACGCCGACATACAGGACCATGACCCACTTCTTCGTCGGTTCGTGCCAGAAGACCTTCGGATCCCGGTCCCCGTCGCCGCGCTGCGACACGACGGGGCTTCCGGGCGATTTTGTCCACGACCGCCCCATATCGATGCTGAAGGCCATCCGTTGGTCGAAGGTCTTCCGGTCACGCACCGGAGTGACGCCGCCGGCCGAAGTGTAGAAGGCGACCAACGCCTTCGCAGGTCCGGTGGCGAAACCGGCCGTGTTGTTCCAGTCGACGACCGCCGAGCCGGACCAGATGTCGCCTTGTTCATCCTGCCGGATCGCGTCGGGGAGCTGTTTCCAATGGAAGAGATTGGTGCTGACCGCGTGGCCCCACGTCATGTTGCCCCACTGGTTGCCCTTGGGGTTGTGCTGGAAGAACAGGTGCCATTCGCCGCCGTAGTGGACGAGGCCGTTCGGATCGTTCAACCAGTTGCTCCGCGAAGTGAAATGGAACTGGGGACGAAGCAGCTCACCGTAGGGTTCTACGGCGGAAACGATGCGGGCCGCACCCAGGAACGCGGCCAGTAAGACAAGAAGTCGCACGCCGAAACGATGCGGGATTGGCCTCAATCCATCAGCAACGTTTGTCCCATCGACGGGAAGACCGTGCGAAAATCATCCCCCGCCGAGATGTTCGGCCACGCGGCCCTTCAGCAGGGAAACCAGTTCTTCGTCCATGAAGCCGTAGGAGTCTTCGATGTGAAGGCAGCGGATCGCTGAATCGGATACAACCTCCGGGAAACGATCGCGCAGGATTTCCGCGTGGCGTTTCTCCATGACAAACACCCAGTCGGCCCAGCGCAGATGGCCCTCGTTGACCCTGATCCGCGCCTGGGGAGAGGTGCCCGCGCTGCGGACGTCGAGGCCGGGCCGGTTCTTAAAAACCTCTTCGGCCGTCCGGCTGCGCCACTGGTTGCGGCTGCAGATGAAGAGGAGGCGAAGCGGTTTGCTCACTGGCCGGAATTGGACCGCTCGGCCTCCAGCTTGCGCCGCGTGGATACGATCACGGCACGGATGAGTTCCTGGTTCTCCTCGGCCTTGGACTCAAGTTGCCGTTCCAGTTCGGCGATGCGCTGCTCATAGGCGCGGAGGCGGTCATGCAACGGTGCGTGCAAGCGCATGAGCCTCTCCTCGAACCGGGCCATCTCCAGCTCCGCCTGCCGCTGGTAGTCGATCATCGAGGAGCGCTGAGCAAGCAGGCGCTGGAAAATCCCAAGGCTCAGCCAGCGCGCAAGGTGGGGCATCAGGCCGGGCGGCAAGGCCCGTTTCCCGGGAGAAATCATCGGCGAGCCGGGTCTGAGAACATTGCGCTGAAGACCCATCGAACGGGCCGGCCGCCGGCGCGCCCGCCGGATCAATCCGGCCGCTACGACGATGAATGCGCCCGCGCCGGCCGCGATCAGCCAGCGGATGGTGCGACGTTCCTGATCGGCCAGCGCCGTCGTGCGGGCCAGCTCCTCCTGAAGCCGAAAAGCATCCGCCTCGCTGCGCCGCCGGGCTTCGACGGAATCCGCCAAACGCCGGTCGGCTTCAGCGCGGGCCGAGATTTCGTCCAACGCCCGCTTCAACCTTTCGTCGATGCGCTGGCCGGCCCGCACGATGATCTGGCCGGGTTCGAACTGTTCCGCGGTCCAAAGTTCAGCGGAGACCTTCTCGCGAGCCTGCCGGGTCAGACCGGCGTCGAACTGGCAATTGTCCCTTACAAACCCCGAGAGGAACCGGCCGATTGCCTCATCGCCTGCGACCGAACTCTTTTCCAAGTCCAGCCGGGCGCGCGAAAGTGTGACAACATTCGTCCAGACGAAGGGCCTCGCGTCTTCCAACGCGGCGGCGAGGTCGCGCGCCACATAGCGGGTGCTGGCCGGGATGAGACGGATTTCGGGACCGTTGGGCCGGGCCTGCTCCGGCAAACTGTCCGAGCGGATCACACGGGTCATGGACTCGCGGAGCTGGACGGCCAGGGCGTCTTCGTAACGTTTTCCGGAATCACCCAATGCCCAGACGCGGGCGAGATTGGTGGAGACCGGCAGTCCGCCGAAGCGGGCCGAAACCCGGGCGACGAGTTGGCCGAAGCGCGGGTTGTCCAACTGGGACGACAGCACGAATCGTTGGCCGTAGTCGCGTTCGACCGCGTCCAGGAAGGCAGCGCGCGCCGCCGCGAACGATTCACGGAATGCCTTGTCGGCTTCGCCCGCGGTGCCGGCGTAGAAGCGATAGAATGGCTGCACCCGCTGGAGTTCCTGCTGCAACCGGGCGCCGTTCCCACGCGGGTTCGCGATCGTGATCCGGAAAGGCGCGACGATGTTGGTTGCCGCGATGTCGCCGGCCTCGAACGGAGCGGCGGACACGCTGGCCGTGTGCAGACTGAAAAAGGACGCGGCCAACGCATGAACGACTGCGCCCCGACGTCCCAGCAGAAGCAGGCTGGTGAAGAGTGCTTTTACGGGGCGGAGGCTCCGTCGCCTAATCGTGGGAGACAAGGCGAAAGCCGCGCCGGAACTACGGGGCTGTCCTATTCGAATCACGGACGCTCCGGGGTGCGGCACTCTTTCTGCAACGGGCTTCTCCAGTCCCAGATGGCAGCCGCGAGTATCGTCCCGAACTTAACCGGCCTGACCCACGACGGATGAGCAAAAGGTTCCAGGCCCTCGAGTCCAAGATTTCTTCCGGTTCCACAGCTCAAGGTCACCATGCCGAGCGCGGCCACGAACGGCCCGCGTCGGGTTCAACCCCACGAACGGCGGAATCAACATTTTCCGCCTTGAGTCGCCAGGCTTCCAGATTTCGCAAACGTCTCCATAGTCCACCCATGCACCCGCTTCTCACCCGCCTTGCCGCGTTTATCCTGACAACCGGTTCCCTCGTCGCCGCCGATCAAGCTCCGGCTCCCCCAGCGCCGCCCGCCAGGCAGGCCCAACCGCAATTCAACTACCCGACCCATCCCGATTCCCTGCCGCAGGCCGGCGTGCCCAAGGGCAAGCTCGAAGGGCCCTTCCTCTTCCGTAGCCAGGTTTTCACCAATACCGTCCGCAAGTATTGGGTCTTTGTTCCCGCGCAATACAACGCCGCCAAACCCGCCGCCGTGCTCGTCTTCCAGGACGGCCAACGCGCCACCCGCACCAACGGCGTGCTCCGTGTGCCGCAGGTCATGGAGAACCTCATCGCGAAGAAGGCAATGCCCGTGGCCATCGGCATCTTCATCACGCCCGGCTCCAAGGGTGAGGACTACGCCGAGGTCGGCGGCGGCAACCCGAACAACCGCAGCTTCGAATACGATTCGCTGGGCGACCGCTACGCCAAGTTCATCATCGACGAGATGCTTCCCGAAGTCGGCAAGACCTACAACCTGACCAAGGACCCCGAACTGCGCGCCATCGGCGGCACAAGCAGCGGCGCCATTTGCGCCTTCAACGTCGCGTGGGAACGGCCCGACCAGTTCCGCAAGGTCATCAGCTGCATCGGCAGCTTCACCGACATCAAGGGCGGCCACGTCTTCCCGCAGCTTATCAAGGAAACGGCGAAGAAGCCCATCCGCGTGTTCATCGAGGACACCAACAAGGACAACCCGAGCCCGAACAACCCCAAGCGCGACTGGCACCTCCAGAACATCGCGATGGTCGAGGCCTTGAAGGAGAAGGGCTACGATTTCACCCACGTCTTCGCCGACGGCAACCACTCCGACGCGCACGGCGGCTCCATCATGCCCGACATGATGCGCTGGATCTGGCGCGACGCGGCGAAGTGACGCCGACGAAACCCCGTAGCCGCCCTGTGGATCAAAGCCAAGTGGGGCCAGCCGCGCTGCGGCTGGCCGTGGGG
>CANJSG010000007.1 GCA_947476875.1 Verrucomicrobiota bacterium
GCGGGTGTTGACGCCGAGATAGACGCCGGTGCCATCGGGGACGTTGGGGGTGCGTTCGCCTTCGAGATACGGCAGGAGCATGAGGCCGTCGGAACCGGCGGGAGCGGCCGAGGCGACCTTCTCGAACTCGGCGTGTTCGATCCCGAAATCTTTGCGGACCATCTCGGTGGCGACGGTGACGTTCATGGTGCAGAGGAGCGGCAGCCAGCGATTGGTGGAATCGCAGAACGCGGCGATCTCGCCCTGGGGATCGATGACGGGTTTGTCGGCGCAGGCGTAGATGGTGCCGCTGGTGCCGAAGCTGGCGGTGACGAAGCCGGGCCGGGTGTTTCCGGTGCCGATGGCGCCCATCATGTTGTCGCCGCCGCCGGCACTGACGAGGACGCCCGCAGACAGACCGAGGGCCTTGGCGGTGGCCGTCTGCAAAGACCCGGCGGGTTGTTCGCTGGACGAAATGGTCGGGAGCTTGCCCATGAGGTCGGCGTCGATGGACTTGACGGCGGCTTCGCACCAGCGGCGTTTGCGGACGTCCATCAGCGCGGTGCCGGAGGCGTCGCCGTATTCCATGAAGGCCTGGCCGGTGAGCCACCAGTTCAGGTAGTCATGCGGGAGGAGGACGGTGGCGAGCTTGGCAAAATTCTTGGGCTCATGCTTTTTCAGCCAGAGGATCTTGCCGGCGGTGAAGCCGGGAACGACGGAGTTGCCGAGGGCCTTGATGGTGCCCTTGGGTCCGCCGAGCGCGGCGGTGATCTCGGCGCATTCGTCGGCGGTGGCGGTGTCGCACCAGAGCTTGGCGGGACGGATGACCTGGCCGGCCTTGTCGAGCGGCACGAAGCCGTGCTGCTGGCCGCTGACGCCGATGGCGACAACGTCGGAACCGCTGGCCTTGGCGGCCTTGAGCGCGCCCTTGATGGCCTTGCTGGTGGCGTCGATCCAATCCTGCGGATGCTGCTCCTTGGCGCCGGGCGTGAGATTCGGGATGAGGTCGTAGGCGGCGGAGGCGGCGCCTAGGACCTTGCCGTTGCGGGCGTCCACGACGAGCGCCTTGGTGGACTGGGTGCCGGAGTCGATGCCGATCAGGAGAGATTTCTTCATGGTGTGAAAAGGTGCTGAAAAATGGGCGGAGGGCTTCGGTCGTGTCCAATGTTTGTTGCGCTGTGACGGCGGCGTTTGGCCCGGGACAAATCTTTTGCATCGAGGGTTTCCGTTGCTAGCGTTCGGCGTTCGAAACAACCCTACCCAATCCAAAAAACTACTTCCTGCCATTCCCATGAGCCATTCCTGGAAATTTTTCCGCGCCGGCGGATTTGACCAAGTCAGCCTCACGACCGGGGCCGATCTGCTCGCGCTCGACCAGCTTGACCAGAAGCTCTGGGTCGCCCTCGCGTGTCCCACGGCCGGCCTTGAATTCGACAAAGCCACCCTCGCGTTCATCGACACCGACAAGGACGGCCGCGTGCGCGCACCCGAGTTGATCGCCGCCATCAAGTGGGCCGGCGGCCTTGTGAAGAACGCCGATGATCTCGTGAAGGGCGGCGACCTCCAGCTCTCCTCCATCAACGACTCGACGCCCGACGGCAAACAGCTCATCGCTTCGGCGAGGCAGATTCTGACGAACCTCGGCAAGGCCACCGCCACGGCCATCTCCGTGGCCGACGCCTCGGATGCGACGAAGATCTTCGCCGGAACCGCGTTCAACGGTGACGGCGTCATCATTTCGGAATCCGCCACGGACGACGCCACCAAGGCGGTCATCGCCGAAATCGCCGTGAGCCAGGGAACCTTGGCCGATCGTTCCGGCAAGCCCGGCATCGACCAGGCCAAGGCCGACCTGTTCTTCGCCGAGTGCGTGGCGTTCGACACCTGGATGAAGCAGTCGGAGACCCTTTCCGTCATCCTGCCCGCCGGTGCCGCGACCGCCGCCGCGAGTTCGGCGATCAAGGCGATCAAGGCCAAGGTGGACGACTTCTTCGGCCGCTGCCGCCTGGCCGCGTTTGATCCCCGTGCTCTGGCCGCCTTGAACCGCGAAGAGAAGGAATACCTCGCCCTGGCCGCGAAGGATCTTTCCATCACCGCCGCCGAAGTCGCGGGCTTCCCTCTGGCCCAGATCGTCGCCGGCAAGGCCCTTCCCCTTAAGATTGGCATCAATCCGGCCCACGCCGGCGCCATTGCCGGCCTCGTGGCCGATGCCGTCGCGCCACTGCTTGGGGACCGCGACACGCTGACCGAAGAAGACTGGTCGGCGCTTCAGGCGAAGGTGGCCGCCTACGACGCATGGGTCGCCGCGAAGGGCGGGGCGTCCGTCGAGAAGCTCGGCGTCGCCCGCATCCGTGAAATCCTTTCATCGAAGGCGAAGGAAGAGATCACGGCGTTGATCGCCAAGGACAAGGCGCTCGAACCCGAAGTGGCTTCCGTCGCGAATGTCGAACGCCTTGCCCGCTACGTGCGCGACATCCACATGTTGTGCGAGAATTTCGTCAACTTCCGCGACTTCTACAACGGCGGCGAGCCCGCGACCTTCCAGGCTGGAACGCTCTACCTCGACCAGCGCAGTTGCACGCTGTGCCTGCCCGTCGAAGACGCCGCCAAACATGGCGCGATGGCGGCGATGGCGGGAACCTACATCGCCTACGTCGACTGCGTGCGCAAGGGCACCGGCGAGAAGCTCAACATCATGGCCGCCTTCACCGACGGCGACAGCGACAACCTCATGGTCGGCCGCAACGGCCTCTTCTACGACCGCAAGGGCCGCGACTATGACGCCACGATCACCAAGATCATCGACAACCCCATCAGCATCCGCCAGGCGTTCTGGGCACCCTACAAGAAGCTGGTCCGCCTGATCGACGAGATGGTCGCCAAGCGCGCCGCCGCCGCCGACGCGGAAGCGAACGCCAAGATCGCCGAAGCAGCGGCGGCTGCGGCCAATGCCGACAAGACCAAGCCGGCCGAGGTCAAGAAGGAGGAGCCCAAGAAGATCGACGTCGGCGCCGTTGCCGCCATGGGCGTGGCATTTGGCGCCATCGGTGGCGCGCTCGCCGCGATCTTCGGCAAGCTGGCCGGGCTTTTTGTCCTGCCCTTCTGGCTGCTTTGCCTCGCGATCGTCGGACTGCTGCTCCTCATCTCCGGCCCGTCGATGCTCATCGCCTTCCTCAAGCTGCGGAAACGCAACCTCGGCCCGATCCTTGATGCCAATGGCTGGGCTGTGAACGCCAAAGCCAAGGTCAACGTGCCCTTCGGCACCTCGCTCACCGGCGTGGCCAAACTCCCGCCCGGAGCCCAGGCCGCCCAGGTCGCCGACAAGTTCGCCGAACATCCCGTGACCTGGCACAAGAAGGGGCTGGTCGTCGTCGCAGTGTGCTTCGTCTACAGCCTCGCGAACCACTTCGAGCTCGCACCCGTTTGGGACAAGGGGCAGGGCAAGGTGATCATCCCGGCCTTCGACGAGAAGGCCCAGGCTGCCAAGGCCGCCAAAGAAAAGGCCGAGAAGGAAGCGGCTGAGAAGAAGGCCGCCGAAACCACCCCCGCAGCCAAGTAGTTCAGTCTTTAGAAAACAAAAGCCCGGACTCGAAAGAGGCCGGGCTATTTCTTTGCCGAAGTCGCGCGGCTTTGGGCCGCGCTTTGGGACGATCCGCTACGTTGCTTTTCCAGACCGCAGCTTCGACAGGGCGCTGGGTGCGGGTGTCGCGGATTAACTGAGATCGACCCACTGCTTGGATTCCGATGACCGAACGGCCGCATCCATTGTCCGTTGGGCCTGGGCGCCGTGGTGGAAGCTGACGGAGCAATCGCGTTGTTCGCGGATGGCGTTGATGAATTCAATGGCCTGGTCGTAGCGGAAGGCGATCAGCGGATCGCCGACGCCCGGATCCCGCTTGCTCCCGGGCCACGTCCAGAACTCGCGCGGCACATCGAGGGTCTGGAGGCCGGTTCCGCCGGCTTTGCCGTATTGGAGCGCGTTCCAGGAACCGGTGGTGAAGCTGAAGCTGGCCTCGCTGCCGTTGATCTCGACGCGGTCGGGGCTGCGCGAGCTTTCATTGACGCCGCTGGCGAGCTTGGAGCTTTCGAGCACGCCGCTGGCGCCGTTCTGGAACTCGGCGAGGATGGCCACCCAGTCGTCCGTGTCGTTCGGCGCGCCGCCCCGGACGGGCGTCATGGTCATGAGGTTCGCGACGAGCCGCTTCATCGGGCCGATGAGATGGTGGGCGAAGTTGATGCGATGGCTGAGCATGTCGCCGATCTCGCCGGTGCCGGCGAGTTTCTTGACCTGGCGCCAACCGAGGTTGCGCGTGCCCCAGTCCTGCAGGCGGCAGGAGCGGAAGTGATACGGCTGCCCGAGGTCGCCGCGATCGACGAGGTGTTTCAGGTAACGCATGGCCGGCACGAAGAGATAGGTGAAGGCGGTCATGTGCCGGACCTTGGCCTTGTCGGCTTCGTCGGCCATGAGCTGGGCATCGGCGGCGTTCAAGGCGAGGGGTTTTTCGCAAAGGACGTGTTTGCCGTGGCGCGCGGCGGCGATGGCGATGGCGGGATGGACGAAGTTCGGCGTGGCGATGATGACGGCGTGGACGTCGTCGCGGGTGACGATCTCCTCCCACTTGGAGGAGGCCACGGGAGCGCCGGTCTGTTGGCGGGCGGTTTCCAGCGTGGCCGGATTGGCGTCGCACAAGGCGTGGACTTTGACGTCGGAACAAAGGGCGAGGCCGGGAAGGTGGTTTTGCAGCGAGATGCCGCCGGTGCCGATGATGGCGATGTTGAGCGTGCTCATGGAATGGTTCGGAAAGTGGCCGCGAGTATGTCGGCGGGCCCCGGCAAGGCAAGCGGACGGGAAATGACGAAGCTCGAAGGCCAAATACCGAATGGAGAGTTCGTCCTTTGGCTCCAGGATTTCTGGCTTCGGCAACAGGCCGCTACTTCACTTCCTCATACCAGGTCATCTGGATGTTCTCCAAAATCTTCTCGTTCGAGCCGTCCGGCTTGTCGCCGAAGTCGGCGAGCTCGGTGACCATCTTGTGGAGCTTGGGGAAGCTCAGTTTGAGCGGGTCCTGATCAGGAAACTTGTCCATCAACGCCCAGGCGATTTCTTCGTGGTCCTTCCAAGTCAGTTGCATGGCGGGAACGTTGGGGCAGGCGCGTGGCCGGTCAAGGCGCGCTGCGAGCGACGAGATGCAAAGGCGGATCGCCGATGGGTTGCGCGAGTCGCCGGTGCGGGATCCGGCCTCCGGCATCCGGATTTGCGGGCACGGTGTGCGCTCGGAATACAACTTTCCCGGTCCGGCGGTTTTCTCCATCCTACGCATCTATGGCCCAGTTCAGTTTCAAAGCCCGCAGAAGGTCGGGTGAAGTCGTGGAAGGAACGATGGACGGCAACGACCGTTCCGCCGTTTTGACCCAGATTGAGCGGATGGGCATGTTCCCGGTGGCGGTCTCCGATGCCCGTGGCGGCGCGGCCGGGGCCAGGGCGAGCGCGTCGACCACCAGTTCTGCGCCGAAGAACTCGTCCACTCTTTTGCCGCCGGCGCTCCGGGCCTATTTCAATCGTCAGAGGAAACCGAGCCTCAGCGAACTGGCCAACTACACCAATCAACTGGCGAATCTGCTCAATGCCGGCATGCCGCTGGTATCGGCCCTGAACAGCATGGGATCGCTCGATACGAAGGGAATCCCGGGCCAGGTCAGCAAGCAGCTCAAGGCCGACGTGACGGAAGGCCGGAGTTTGTCCGATGCGATGAAGAAACAGCCGGTCATCTTCACGGAGCTTTACGTGAACATGGTGCGGGCCGGCGAATCGGCGGGTTCGCTGGTCGACGTTCTTAGACGCATGGCGGAGCACTACGTCCGCTTCGCCGAGCTGAAGAGCAAGTTCACTTCGGCCATGATCTACCCGGCGTTCATCCTGACGCTTGGCGTGGGCATCATGATCTTCTTCATGACCTTCATGCTCCCGAAGTTCATGGAGATCTTTAAGGAGTTTAACGCCCAACTGCCTTTCGCTACCCAGATGTTGGTCGCCTTCGGAGAATTTGCCGGGAAGTGGTGGTGGCTGGTGCTGGGCATCCTGATCGCGACCGCGATCATCATCAAACGCTACGCGGGAACGGATGCGGGGCGCCGAAAGATCGATGGCCTGAAGCTTCAAGCTCCCGTCTTGGGCAAGATCATGAAGATCAACCTCTACGCGCAGTTTTCGAGGACGCTGGCGACGCTGCTGAAGAACGGCGTTCCGGTGCTGACGGCTTTGAAGATCGCCGAGGATGTCCTCCCAAACCGGCTTCTCAAGGAAGCCATCGCCAAAACGCGCGAGGAAGTCACTGACGGCAAGACGCTTTCGCAGCCATTGGCCCGGAGTAAACTGTTTCCGCAGCTCATGATCGACCTGGTCCGGATCGGCGAGGAAACGGGCGATGTCCCGGCTGCCTTGGGTAATGTGGCCGATACTTACGAGAACGAGCTCAAGACCGCGATCGGAGTGATGATGAGCCTGATCCAGCCGGTGATCATCGTGGTCATGGCGATGTTCGTCGGGGTGCTGCTTTACAGCCTGCTTTCGGCCATGTTCGCCATCACTTCCTCGATCGGCACGAGGCGTTAATGACTCCTTCACCGGACATCCTAAGAAAGCAGAAAGCGTTCACGCTCATCGAGATGATGATCGTTTTGGCGATGGCGGCGCTGTTCATGGCGATCGGGGTTCCCCAGTTCATGCGTTCGCTGAACAAGGAGGGATTCCGCAAGGCCACCAGCGACTTGATGGAGGGTTTCTCGACCGCACGGGCCAAGGCGATCTTGTCCGGAGGCATGGCGGAGCTGGTGATTCGCCCGAAGGACATGTCGATCAGCGTTATAGGAGGTGGATTTTCTCAGGAAAACCAGGAAAAGGGCCCCAAGATCGAGTCGCCCAGCTTCTCGGCGCAGATGCCGACCGGTGTGTATTGGGAGATCCTCGGCGTCAACAATGTGGAGCTTCAGGAAGAGGAGGAGGTGCGGGTGCGCTTTTTCCCCAATGGAACGTGTGATGAGTTCGATGCGGTCTTTCGCGGCCCGAATGGCGAGATGCGGCGGGTCACGCTTGAAGTGATCACGGGCATCGCGGACATGGAGACCGTGAAGTGAGGATTTTCCCGACGATTGAAAGCTCGAGTAGCCGGCTGAAACGCAGCGGACGGGCCGGCAATGCCTTCACCCTGCTGGAGGTGATGATCGCGGTGGCGATTTTCGTCATGGCGATGTTTGCGATCCTCAACCTCGTGACGCAGAACCTGCGGGCGGCCCGATCGCTCAAGAGCTACACGCCGCATGCAGGCTCTTTGGCCGCCGGTTTGGTGCTTTCCAACACTTTGGCCGAGGGCACGGAAATCGGTGACTTCGAGGATCTGTTCCCATCGCAGTTTCCTGACCACACATGGGCACGGGAAATCACTTGGGCTGGTTCGAATGGCCTCTTCCAAGTCGACTTCATGATCTATCGGAAAGGTGAGACGGAATCGGCGCTGACGATTTTGGTCTACAAGCCGCTTTCTCCCGCGCCAAAGAGATGAAAACCGCCTTTCGTAGAGCTGGTTACGAGGCCTTCACCATGATCGAGGTGATGTTGGCGATTGGTATCTTTGCCCTGATCTTGAGCGCAATCTACGGCAGCTGGTCCGCCGTCAGCCGGGGCGCGAGAATTGGTCTCACCGCTGCGGCTGAGGCCCAGCGCGAGCGGATGACGGTCAAGGTGATCGAGGACGCTTTTCTCAATTGCCAAATGTATCAGAACAACCAGGCGAACTACACGATGGTCGCGTCGACGCGTGGTGACTTTTCGTCGATCAGCTTTGTGGCGAACCTTCCCGCCTCGTTCCCGGGCTCAGGAAGATACGGGCCTGTCAGTTTGCGACGGGTTCAGTTTTGGGTGGAACCTGGATCGGACGGGCTGAACCAGCTCTTTGTGGAACAACACCCGCCGCTGTTGGCGACAAACGTCGACAGCCAGCCCTACCGATTAGGCCTTGGTCGAGACATCTCCCTGTTCCTGATGGAGTTCTGGGACGAACGGGAGGCGAAATGGACCACCGAACTGGTCAACTCCAACCAGATTCCTCGAATCGTTCGGTTCGCGGTGGGGTTCGGCCATGCCGAAAACTCCACGACCAATCCTCGCGAGCTGATTTCCCGAATCGTCAGCCTTCCGTCGACCGTGATCACGTCGGCCATGCAGGCTCCTGGCGCGGTTCCCTAACCATGAAGGCAGCCAAGGCTATCAAACGTTCCTCCCAGGCCGGCATCGCGCTGGTCATCGTGATGGTCGTGGTCATGGTGCTGGGCGTGATCGCCGGGGGATTTGCCTACAGCATGCGGGTTGAAATGCGCCTCGCCCGGCATTCGAACAATGATGCCGATCTGGAGTGGATGGGCCGTTCCGGTGCGGAGATGGCAAAATTTGTCCTCGGCCAAAAGGAACGGATTCCAGTCGAACAGGGGTATGAGGCGCTCAACCAAAAATGGGCGGGCGGCAGTGGATCCACGAACTCCGTCCTGGAAGGCATCTCACTGGAAAACATCCAGATCGGCGAGGGCACGATGAGCATCAAAATCGTCGACAACGAACGACGTTTTAACATCAACACCGCCGATCCGCTTCTCATCCAGCAGGCGTTGATCTTGATCGGAGTCGACGCGGCGGAGTTTCCGACAATCGTTGATTCAATCCAGGACTGGAGGGATCGCGATAATAACGCACGGCCAGCAGGGGCGGAAACGGACTACTACATGACGATGAGCCCGCCCTACGTGGCGAAAAACGGTTGGTTTGACGACATTTCGGATCTCCTCTTCGTCAAGGGAATGACTTCTGAAATCTACTGGGGCGCGTCTTCATCGAATGTTCCTCCATCGCAGTTTGGAAGGATCGGATCGGGCCTGCTGCCATCGGCGAATCGCCAGAGCCTTGGAGTGGGCTTGGTTGATCTTTTCACGGCGATTTCATGGGGGAAACTCAACATCAACACCGCTTCGGCGATGACACTCCAAATGATCCCGGGCGTGGACCAGAACACTGCAAATGCGATCATCCAGCATCGAGCCGGGCCTGATGGAATCGAGGGGACCACTGACGACCTCGTTTTCAGAAACGGCGGACAGCTGACCCAGGTGGCGGGATTCAATCCTCAGGCAGTGCAGTCCGTGCTTCGATACATCGATGTCCGTAGCCACACGTTCGAAGCGACGATCAATGCGGAGCGTTCTGGCACTAAGCGGGTGTTCACGGCCGTCCTGAGGCGCAAAGTCAATCCGCCCCAGGACTTCGACGTCATCCGATTCACCTGGAAATGATCGCTTCGGAGGGACCTCCGCGCCCTAGGATTACCAGGGTCAGTGATTGACAGGTGTCTGGGAGTCGTATCCGCGCCGCCGGCAGCGGCCGGCGTGTCTGCGGCAGCGTCGCACCAGAAGTTTGTTTTGAGGCGGGCCTTTGGACTCAAGCCGCATCTCCAGAAGAACTTCAAACTCTCCACCGACGCGTTCTTCGTGGAGACGGTGCAGCCATCGTTGGACTGGATCCGAATCCGCCCGGCAGACCCGCACGGAGGTGCTCTGTGAGGATGAAAAAGTCAGGTGCAGGCGCGGGACATCGCCACCGGCAAGATCATCGGAGGTTGCCAGCAGCACCGGCACCGGGAGTTCCTCCGCTTCCTGGACCAGATCGAGCGCGCCAGTCACTCACCACACTAGTATTGGCGGAAATTGGCCCGGCATGGTTCAACCAGCCCATGTCGTCCGAACTCCGCGGTCAGCTCGAACGGTTTCTCCTCAAGCAGCCCACCTTGGGAAAGGACGTCTTCATCGCCCGAGGCGCCGCCGTGATCGGCGATGTCACGCTGGGGGATCATTCCAGCGTTTGGTTCAACGCCGTTCTCCGAGGGGACATCAACCGCATCGTGGTCGGCCATCACAGCAACGTGCAGGACAACGCCGTGCTGCACCTCGCCGATGATTATCCGTGTCTCGTCGGCAGCTACGTCACCATCGGCCACGGGGCCATCGTCCACGCCTGCACCGTGGCGGACGAGTGTCTGGTCGGTATGGGCGCCGTCATTCTCGATGGGGCGGAGATCGGCGAACAATGCCTGATCGGGGCGAAAGCCCTTGTAACCCAGGGGATGAAAGTGCCGGCCGGTTCCTTGGTCCTCGGATCGCCGGGTAAGGTTGTCCGACCGCTTTCTTCCTTCGAACGGGCCGGATTGAGGCATTGGGCCGAGAAATACGTCACGAACGCCGGCTTTTACGCGGAGCACGGTCTTGGACGCTAAGAAACCAGGGCTGTGCGCAGCAATGCACCGGATGTGCCCAAGGACGCACAGTGACGATCGGGTGATGCTTGCCTAAGTTTCGACCGATCCAAATCGAAACTCCTCGGCGAACGACTGAAGTCGCCACGTTGAGGAGCGGACAAAGGCACAGTATTGACCTCCGAAGAGCGGAGTCGGTAGGTTCCCGCGTCCCCAACGTCAAACCAGCAATAACCGCGTTATGAATACAATACCCGTCATCCGGGGCGGCCGCTCCAAGGGGTTCACCCTGATCGAGCTGCTCGTCGTGATCGCGATCATCGCGATCCTGGCAGGAATGCTCCTGCCGGCCCTCAGCAAGGCCAAACTCAAGGCCCAAGGCATCACCTGCCTTCAAAACCTCCGCAACCTCCAGCTTGGCTGGACGATGTATGCGGACGACAACAATTCCATCATCGTTCCCAACAAGGACGGCGGCGGTTCCGGCAAGTCCGCGTCATCGCCTTCGTGGGCTGGCGGCTGGCTCAACTTCGATAACCAGAACGAAGACAACACCAACTGGGGCCGTTTGATCTTCCCGAGCACCGCCAGGGGCAACTACGGCGGCCTGATCGGACCTTACGTCAAGGACTACAAGGTCTATAAGTGCCCTGCGGACACGTCCACGATCACCGCGATCAACGGCAAGAAGATCCCCCGCGTGCGCAGCAACTCGATGAACTACATGCTCATCGGCGACAAGAAGGCGATCGACGGATGGGGCCAGAGCGCCATCAATGCCGGCTTCCTTTCCTACCGCCGCACCACCGATCTGACCCGTCCTGGTCCCGCGAACACCTGGGTGTTCCTGGACGAACACGAAAACAGCATGAACGACGGCTATTTCGTCGTGGATGTCGCCCAACAGAACGTCATAATCGATCTTCCGGGTGCCTACCACAACAACGCCTGCGGCATCGGTCTCGCCGACGGCCACTCCGAAATCTTCAAGTGGAGGACCAGCACCAAATCCCTGAGTGGTCGTGATGGTGTCGGCCGTGCCGCCGTCGCCGGCAACCCTCCTCCCGGATACGGCAATCCCGGCTCGTTGGATGGCAACATCAAGGACCCGAACACGGCTGCTGGCGACCACTACCGGCTCGTCCTCAAGACCAGCTCCAAGTAATCGGACTCTTCTATCATCGAGCGGGTTGGCTTCGGCCAACCCGCTTTTTCGTTTTCTGAAAGGGCCGAAATCGAAATCTCCGTCGCTGTCCGGGCGATCAGCGCCCGAGCTTGCCCATCATCTTCTGGAGCTTTCCAAACTTCTTCATCATCTGCTGCATCTGGGAGAACTTGTTGAGCACGCCGTTCACTTCCGACACGGCCACGCCGCTGCCGCGCGCGATGCGCTGCCGCCTCTTCGCATTCAGGATCTGGGGATTCCGGCGCTCGATCGGCGTCATCGCGCAGATGATTCCCTCCATCCGGCGGAACTCCTTCTCGGACTTTTGCACATCCATCTGTTTCAAGGCATCTCCGCCGCCGGGCAACAGGCCGATGACGCTTTCCAAGGATCCGAGCTTCTTCATCCCGCGCAGCTGATCGAGGAAGTCCTGCAGGGTGAACTGCCCCTTCCGCATCTTCTCTTCGAGCTGCTTGGCTTCGTCCTCGTCGATCACTGCGGCCGCTTTTTCGACGAGGGTGACCACGTCGCCCATGCCAAGGATCCGTGAAGCCATCCGTTCCGGGTGGAACGGCTGGAAATCCTCCAGCTTCTCGCCAACGCCCATGAACTTGATGGGTTTGCCCGTGACGCTCTTGAAGCTCAAGGCCGCGCCGCCCCGGGCATCGCCGTCGAGTTTGGTCAGGATCGCACCGGAGATGCTCAGCGCCTTGTCGAAGTGGGCGGCGACGTTGACCGCCTCCTGGCCCGTGGCCGCATCGAGGACCAGCAGCACTTCCTGCGGTTCAATCATGGCTTTCAGGCGGACCAGTTCCTGGACCAGCGGTTCGTCGATCTGGAGTCGCCCGGCCGTATCGAAGATCAACGTTTGCCGCTGCAGGTCGGTCGCCATCTTGAAGGCGGCCTCGGCGATCTTGAGAACGTCCGTTTCCCCACGCAGCGAACACACCGGGATGTCGAGTTGGCGTCCCAGGGTCTCCAACTGGTCCATCGCCGCTGGACGGTAGACGTCGGCGGCAACGAGGAGCGGGGCGCGGCCTTCCTTCTGCAACATTCGCGCGAGTTTGGCCGAGCTGGTGGTTTTGCCGGAGCCGTGCAGGCCGACCATCATGATGCACGCCCGGTTTCCGGAAAGGTTCAGCGCCGCGTTCTGGGCGCCGAGCAGGTCGACCAGTTCATCGTGGATGATTTTGACGATCTGCTGCCCGGGACTGACCGATTGGATCACGTCCGCCCCGAGGCTCTTGGTCTTGACGCGCTCGATGAAGTCGCGGGCGACCTTGAAGTTCACATCGGCTTCCAGCAGGGCCATCCGGACCTCGCGGAGGGAATCGGAGACGTTGCCCTCGGAAATGGTCCCGAGCCCGCGCAGGTTGCGGAAGGCGGTTTGGAGCTTCTGGGACAGGCTTTCGAACATGGGGACGAGACGCTAAAGACAGGTTGGGCGATTGACAAGAAGGCGGGTGGCGGGGTTTATTTCCCGCCCGGTTTAGCCGGTTGGTAGGTTACTCAAGTGGCCAACGAGGGCAGACTGTAAATCTGCCGGCTTACGCCTTCTCTGGTTCGAATCCAGAACCTACCACCACTTTTCAGAGCAAATCCCTGAAGCAGCAATGTTTCAGGGATTTTTGTTTCATGGATCGCCCAGCATGGGAGGAACGCAGTCTGGCAGCGTTTCGGCGCGTCCTTCGCTGCATTCCGGTTCTCTCGCCCATGAAAAAGGGCGGCCCTCTCGGGCCGCCCTTCCGTGGAAATCTACGGGACCGTCCCGATCAGTCGAAGGCGTGGCCTGCGCTGCAGAGGACGTTCTTGATCTTGTGGCGCACGAGCTCCTTGGTCGCCTTGCGGGCGACTCCGAGGTATTTGCGGGGATCAAACTCCTTGGGTTTGGTGTAGAGGACCTCGCGGATCGCGGCGGTCATCGCCAAGCGCAGGTCGGTGTCGATGTTGACCTTGGTGCAACCGACGCGGCGGGCGATCTCGATGTCCGCTTCGGGCACACCGGCGGTTTCTTCGCCGAGGTCGCCGCCGAACTTGTTGATCTTCTGGGCCAGATCCTTGGGCACCGAGGAGGCTCCGTGGAGAACGAGCGGGTAATCGCCCATTCCAGCTTCCAGAAGGGCCTTCTTGATCGCTTTGAGGCGTTCCAGGTCCAGGTGCTGCTCGCCCTTGAACTTGTAGGCGCCGTGGCTGTTGCCGATCGCGATCGCCAGGGAGTCCACGCCGGACTGCTTGACGAACTGGACGGCTTCATCCGGATGGGTGTAGGCGCCGCCCTTGGAGTAGCTGCCGCCTTCTTCCCCGTCATCGTGCTGGGCGCCGACGAGCATGCCCAATTCGCCTTCGACCACGCAGTTGTGCTTGTGGGCGTAGTCGACGACCTGGCGGCAGATCTCGACGTTCTTCTCGAACGGATCATGGGACGCGTCGATCATCACGCTGGTGAAGCCTTCGTCGATGCACTGCTTGCAGAGCTCGAAGCTGTCGCCGTGGTCCAAGTGGACCGCGATGGGGATGGTGCTCAGGCTGACCGCGGCTTCGATGAGCTTCTTCAGATACACCGGGTTCGCGTAGTCGCGGGCGCCTTTGGAGATCTGAAGCATCACGGGAGCCTTCTCTTCTTCGCAGGCCTCGATGATGGCCTGGAGGAGCTCCATGTTATTGACGTTGAAAGCGCCGAGGGCGTATTTGCCCTTCAACGCCTTCGCGAAAAGGTCTCGGGTGTGGGTCAGTGGCATAAGTCAAAAAGTGGTCGTGGAACCGGTCGGGCCGCGAACCTAAGAACGCCCCAAACAAATTGGAATACCTTTTTCAGAGGCCCGGAAGTCACCCGATTGTGACCCGGTGCCCCCGCCAATCGCCCGATCCCGGCTCTCGCAGTCCTGAAAAAACTTATTGTCAACGCTGCGAAGTATCTCCTATCACACGGGGCAGTGCGCGGCGTTTTCCGCGCCGGGCGGTTTTGTTCGCCCGTAATAAACCGTTAAACCAACCAAGTCGCAGGAGGAACATTAGTATGAACGTAAGCAAGTTGTCCTTGGGTCTGGCCGCCGTCGGCGTCGTCAGCCTCGCATCAGTCGCTCAGGCCGAAGAGAAGCTCTCTTCCGTCATGACCGCCGTCTCCGGAACCACCATCGGTGGCTGGGTCGATACATCCTTGAACTGGCGCCCCGGCACCACTTCCCAGTTTAACTTCAAGGGAGCCTCTCCTGGCCGTCGGAATGACGCCGCTAATGATGGTGTTCAGGATGGATTCAACCTCAACGTTGTCGGCATCAATATCGACAAGGCCCTCGACGCGGACCAGCAGTGGGCCGCCGGTTATCATATCCAGCTCGCTGCCGGACCTGACGCGAATCTGTATCGTGGCGGCAGTTTTCATGAATATGGAAACACTGGCGCCGTGGGTCTCTCCGAAGCCTACGTCACCCTCCGCGCCCCGCTGGGTAACGGCATCGACTTCAAGCTCGGCCGTTTCGCCACCCCGATCGGCTACGAAGTGTTCGAGTCCTACAAGAACCCGAACTACGGCCGTTCTTTCGGATTCAACCTCGAGCCCACCGTGCACGAAGGCGTGCTCGCCAGCTACACCCTCAGCCCTGTGGTCTCCCTCTCCGCCGGCATCGCCAACACCTTCGATGCGTCGTTGGACGGCCGCAGCTCCGTCGAGTCCAAGAAGACCTACATCGTCGCCAGCACGCTGACCGCTCCTGAGTCCCTCGGATTCTTGAAGGGCTCCACGCTGTCCGCCGGCTACATCGTCGGCAACAACTCGTTCACCGCGAACACAGTTCAGCACCTCTACGTCGGTGCGACCGTCGCAACCCCCGTTGCTGGCCTGAACTTCGGTGCCGCCTTCGACTACCAGGAAACAACCAGCCCCGTCGGCCTCTCGCCGTCTGTCGACAGTGTCATCGCGATCTACGGATCCTACGCCGCGAGCGCCAAGCTCAAGCTGAACGTCCGCGGCGAAATGGCCGAGGGCAACTCGTTCATCGTTGTCGGCGGCGATCGCAAGGATCTCTACAGCCTGACCGGCACGGCCGACTACTCGCTCTGGAAGAACGTCATCACCCGCGGTGAAGTCCGTTGGGACAGCGCCAGCGTCAGGCCCTACGGCGTTCCTGCTGACGAGAAGAACCTCCTGACGCTCGCTCTGAACGTCATCTACGTGTTCTGATAACCCTCCGGGTTTGATTCATCGCCCTTCCCTGCGAAAGCGGGGAAGGGCTTTTTGTTGCCCTGGAACCTGACCAGAGAGCGCCTAAGCCGGGAAGGCAGGGCGGGCTTCCAGCCTGCCCCGTGCTGACCGGGGTTTCCGCCCGGATCGAGGGTCCTGCCAGGCCGCACCATTTGGTTCCATGACGGAAGCGATTTGGGCGGGCCCGATGAACAGCCTGCCTTTCGTCTTGCTGGTTCGGTTTCTCTCTCCTTCCATCTCCGCCATGTTCCCTTGGCGATTTGTAAGGATGGCCGCTTGCCTGTTCGGCGCGCTTCTTGGGCTCGCTCCTTCGATGCGTGCGGCGGTGGAGTTCAGGACAAACGACGTCGTCGCATTCGTCGGCGGGGCCAACGTGGCCGCCGCCCAGCATTCCGGGCATCTGGAGTCCCTGCTGACGCTGACCCATCCGCGACATCGGCTGCGTTTCCGCAACCTCGGTTGGGAAGGCGACACCGTTTTCGCCCAGCCACGCGACGTCGGGTTTCCGCCGTTGACCAATCTCCTGCGCAAGGCCGGCGCCACGGTGGTGTTCCTCCAGTTCGGCGGGACCGAGGCTTTTGCCGGGACGAACGACCTGCCCCGCTTCATCGCCGCCTACGAAAAGATGCTCGGGGATTTTGCGACGGTGACGCCCCGGCTCGTGCTGGTCACTCCGCCGCCGTTTGCGCGGACCGGTCCCCCGCTGCCGGATCTCACCCGGCGCAATCCCGACCTCGCGGCTTTCGCCGACGCCATCCGCAACCTCGCGAAACGCCGCGGGTTGCCGGTGGTGGATCTTTTCGCGGAACTCTCCGGGCCCAAGAGCCCGGCCGGCCTGACCTTTGACGGCCATCAGCTCAGCGACCGTGGACAGGGCTTCGTGGCTGCGGCCTTCACCAAGCAGCTTGGTATGCCGGACCTGGCCAAACGAACCGGCCCGGTAGGCCCCGACGGCCGGTGGAAGGATCCGGGCGTCGAGAGTTTTCGGCGCGAGGTGGTCGCGAAGAACCGGCTCTGGTTCGACTACTCGCGCCCCGTTAACTGGGCCTTCCTCGGCGGCGACCGCGTGGAGCAGCCGAGCAGCCGGGATCACCGCGATCTGAAGGTGCGGTGGTTTCCTGGCGAGATGGAGGAATTCGTGCCGTTGATCGAAAAAGCCGAAGCCCGCATTCGTGAACTCGTGAACAACTTGCCTGAACTGCGATGAAAATTTCCCCCCTGCTGGGCTGCTTCTTGACGGCCATTTCCATCGCCGCCGTCGCTGCGGAACCCGATCCGAACGATCCGGCTACGGAACTCGCGTCCTTCAAGGTCGCCGACGGATTCGAAGTGAACCTCTTCGCGTCCGAAACCAACGGCGTGCCGAAACCGATCCAGATCCGGTTCGACCCACGGGGCCGGATGTATGTCGCGACCAGCACGATTTATCCCCAGCTGAAGCCCGGCCAGAAGCCCGATGACAAAATCGTCGTCCTGGAGGACACAGACGGCGACGGCCGGGCGGACAAGTCGACCGTCTTTGCCGACGGACTCCTGATCCCGACCGGCATCGAGCTGTTCAACGGCGGGCTTTTCGTCGGCAACGCCACCGAGCTCCTGCATCTCGTCGACACCGACGGGGACGGGAAGGCCGACCAGCGCCAGGTCGTCCTGCGCGGCTTCGGCACCGGCGACGCGCACCAGACGATCAACTCGTTCACGTGGAGCCCGGGCGGCGAACTGTTCTTCAGCCAAGGGCTGCATGCGATGTCGCGGGTGGAAACTCCCTACGGCCTCGTGAAGCTCCACGAAGCCGGCGTGTGGCGGCTGCGCCCGAACCAGCTCCGGCTCGACCCCTTCTTCGGCGACGGCATGGCGCCGCACAATCCCTGGGGCTTCGCCTTCGACGATTGGGGCGCTCCGTTCCTCTTCGCCGGCAACGGGCACGGCATCTACTACCTCGCCCCGGCCCTGGTCGTGACGGACCACAAGCTCGACCACCAACGCATCTGGACGCAGGGCCAGAAATTCTGCGGCGTCGAGATCATCGGCTCCAAGGCGATGCCGGATTCGCTCCAGGGCTGCATCGTGGCGAATCGGTTCATGGACAACACCGTCGCCATGTTCCGACCTGAGGACGACGGCGCGGGCTTCAAGCTCAAGGAACTCCCGCCGCTCATCACGACGACGAACACGAGCTTCCGCCCGGTGGACATCCGCACCGGCCCCGACGGCGCGCTCTACATTGCCGATTGGTTCAACCCCATCATCGGCCATTACCAGGCGTCGTTCCGTGATCCGCGCCGCGACCAGGTCCACGGCCGCATCTGGCGCGTCACGGCCAAGGGCCGGCCGGCGGTGCCGCGCGTCGCCTTGAACCAGCTCGGGCTTTCCCAGCTGCTCGACGAGCTGAAATCCGGTGAACGCTGGAATCGGATCCAGGCCAAGCGCGTGTTGACCGAGCAGGCGCCCGCCTTCCTGACCAACGCCTTCAAGCTCTGGATCGACCAGCTCGACATCTCCGATCCGCTCTACGAACGGCACCTCGTCGAGGCGCTCGGCGTTCTGGAGTCGCAGGATCTCGTCATGCCGCCGCTCTTGGGATCGCTTCTGGCCGCGAAGGATTTCCGGGCTAGGGCCTATGCCGCTTCGGTGATCGGGCGCTGGCAGGATCGACTGCCGAACGCGGTGGATCTGATCGGCCAGGCAACCAAGGATTCCCACCCGCGCGTGCGGCTCCAGGGCGTCGTCTCGGCCAGTTCCATCCTGACTGCGCGCGCCCTCGAAGCGGCGTTGCAGGCCGTCGATCAGCCGATCGACCGCTTTGTGAACGAGGCCCTGGTGAAAACGATCCACGCGCTCAAACCGCACTGGGCTCCCGAGCTCGCCTCCGGCCGGCTCAACCTCGAAGCCACGCCGCAGCGCCTTGAGTTCCTCCTCAAGACCGATGCGTCGGCGGATTCGCTCCGCGTCGTCACCGAACGTTTGAAGCAGGGGGGCCTCTCCAAGGAAACCCGCGAACGATTCCTCGCGATCCTCGCCAACGTCGGCGGGCCGGCGGAACTCGCGATGGTGCTCGCGGCATCCAGTTACGGAACCGGCAACGACTACGACGCGGCCCAGCACGGCCGGTTGCTGCCCGCGTTGGCCCAAGCCGAAAAGCTCCGCCGCATCCGCCCTTCCGGTGATCTCGCGGCCGTGCTGGCCGAGATGTTGAAAGACCAGAACGCAGAGCTGAAAGCCGGAGCACTACGGCTCGCGGGCGCGTGGAAGCTCGCCGGGCTGCGGAGCCAGCTCACGACCACGGCGACGGACGCGGGCGCATCCGCCGCACTGCGACGGGCCGCTGTCGACGGCCTCGCGGACATGGCTGGAACCGAAGACAAGGCGACGCTTAAAAAACTTTCAGGCGAAGGGCCGGGCAGTGTCCGCGCCCGGGCCATTGCCGCGCTGGCCGGGCTGGATCCCACCAGTGCTGCGCGAGCCGCCGCAACCTATCTTGGCAGTGCCGCTGCCGATGGAGAATGGTCGGAGGTTTGGTCGGCCTTTCTGCAACGCAAAGAGGGAGCCGCAACTTTGGCTGCTGCCTTCAAGGACACGAAACCAACGCGTGATGCGGCCCGGATCGGGCTTCGCCTCATGGGCTCCAGCGGACGGCGGGACGAGGTGCTCGCCAAGATCGTCACGGCATCGGCCGGATTCTCGAACGAGGCGAAGACGCTCAGCGCCGACCAGATCAGGGCGCTCGTTCTACAGGTGACAACATCCGGTGACGCCCGGCGTGGCGCGGAGATCTTCCTGCGTCCCGAGCTCAGTTGCACCGCCTGCCACGCGATCAGCGGCAAAGGCGGCGACATCGGCCCGGACATGAGCGCGCTCGGCACGGCCCAGCCGGTCGACTTCATCATCGGCGCGATTCTCCAGCCGAACAAAGAAGTGAAGGAAGGCTTCATGGCCCACGGCATCACTATGGCGAACGGCGACGAATTCCAGGGCTACATCCAGCGGGAGACGGCCACGGAAATCGTCCTGCGCGACCATCTCCTGCAGCGCGAAGTCCGGCTGCGCCGCGCGGATGTGAAGGAGCGCCGGCAGATCGGGTCTGTCATGCCGTCGGGATTGGCGGACACGCTGACGCAGGCGGAGTTTCGCGACCTCGTCCGCTACTTGTCGGAACTCGGCAAACGCTGATCCGGAAAGGCCGGCGACGACCGGATGGTTTTGGTTCCGTCTCACCGAAAGGTTCCGCTAGCGTGCCGCCGTCATGATTCGAGCCGTTACGTTCGATGTGGGGGGAACCCTGATCGCGCCGTTCCCGTCCGTCGGCCACATCTATGCGGATGTCGCCGCGGCCCACGGCATCGGCGGATTGGAGGCGGCAGAACTCGACCGCCGTTTTTCCGAGGCCTGGAAACGGCATCGACCCGAAAGCTACACGAAGAGCGAGTGGGCCAGGCTGGTGGATGCGACCTTCGAAGGGCTCACGCCCGAACCGCCCAGCCGGACGTTCTTCGACGAGCTGTATGCCCGGTTCACGCGGAAGGATTGCTGGCAGGTGTTTGACGACGTGATGCCGACGTTGATCGCGCTGCGGACACGAGGGCTGAAGCTGGCATTGGTTTCGAACTGGGATGAACGGCTGCGGCCATTGTTGGCGGCGCTGGAGCTTGCGCCCTGTTTCGACGCCTGCCTGATTTCCTGCGAGGTGCGTTCGGCGAAACCCGACGGGATGATTTTCGCAGCCGCGGCGGAGGCGCTCGATTTGAAGGCCCGCGAGATCCTGCACGTGGGCGACAGCGACAGCGAAGACGCCGGCGGCGCGCTCATGGCGGGGATGCAGTCGCTGCTGATCGACCGCAGCCAACCTGCCGGCAACGGGCGCATCTCCGATCTCCGGCAGGTTCTGACGCTCCGTCTGCTGGCAGTTCAGGAAAAGGCGAAACCGACGATCCGTCCTGCGTGAACGGGCCGCGGCTCAATGGATCGCGAGTTCGGCCGGCTCCTCGTGGACGACGTCTTCGGAGATCTCCTCCATCGAGCGGAAACGTTCGGCGTTGAAGCCGAGTTCCTGGCCGTGGAGGTTGAACATGTCGGCTGGATTTTTGAGTTCCTCCACGAGGATCCCGATCTCGCCGTCGCTGTCGCCGGGCTTGTTGCCGAGTCCTTTCACATGGCCGGCGTTGAGCATCTTGCCACGGCCGATGTAGACGGCGCGGACGGTGTAGACGGAATCCTTCTTGGGAAGTTGCGCGTAGACGACGTGGACTTCGCGGGGGAACTGGTCATCGATGCAGACGACTTTCTGGCCTTTCTGAAACATGGAGGAATGGGTTTTTGGCGTCGCACCCTCGTTGGCGATGGGCGTTCGACTGGCGGGAAAAGATGGCTCAGATCGAAAGCGACGCCAAGACGCGGTTTGGCAGCCGAGGCGGAAGTTGGTTTCCGCAAGACAGCGGCTGTCCGGTCCAGCGTGCCAGTCTGAGGGCATGAAATGGAACGCATGCAGCATTGGAGACGTTGTCGAAGTCCAATCCGTCAACGGAGGCCACGGCCTTCCCGAAAGTCTGCCACCGGGTGCGCAGGTGCGGCTCATCAAGCTGGGAGAAGCCTGCGGAATCGTTGAACGCGACGGACGGGAATGGCGCGTCGCCGAGGAAAACCTCGTGCCCCGGGCGATCACCGGAACCGCCGCCCGGCCCAGGCCGTTCATCCGCCCGCCTTCTTCGGCGCCAACCCATGGGAACAATTGAGGCGTTCCTTGCGGATTGCCGTGGATCGGCCGCACCGTGGGGTCCTCTTATGCGTCTCGCCCTCATCGCCCACGATGCCAAGAAAGCGGATCTCTGCCGCTTTGCCCTTCAGCACAAGGCGGCGCTGGCCAGCCATGAGATCATCGCCACCGGAACGACGGGCGGCCGGATTGCGGAGGCGACTGGGTTGAAGGTCATCCGCTATCTCAGCGGACCTCTGGGCGGCGATGCGCAGATCGGGGCCCGGATCGCGAACGGTGAGGTCGACGCCGTGATTTTCATCGTGGATCCGCTGACGGCGCATCCGCACGAGCCGGACGTGCAGGGTCTGCAGCGGCTGTGCAACGTGCACAACATCCCGTTGGCGACGAATCTGGCGACGGCGCAGATGGTGTTCGCCGCCATTCTGCCGAGAGCCTGATGCTTCACCGCCATCAATCCTGGCTTGATGGCATTCGTCTTGGGCCTACTTTGCGCGGCCATGTTGCTTGAGTTCACCAAGATGAACGGTGCCGGGAATGACTTCATCGTCTTCGACAACCGTGACCGGAAGATTTCGCTGACGACCGACCAGATCGTGCATCTGTGCCATCGCCAACGAGGTATCGGAGCCGACGGCATCATGGGATTGGTCCCGTGCGACTCCGGAAAAGCCGACTGGTCGTGGCAGTTCTACAACAGCGACGGTTCGGCCGCCGAAATGTGCGGGAACGGGGCACGTTGTTTCGCCCGGTATATCCAGAAACTCACTGGAGCGAAGGGTGACCTGACCTTCGAGACGGCGGCGGGCGTGATTCACGCGCGCTTCCATGGCGACCGCGTCACTGTGAGCCTGACCACGCCCCACGGCCTGCGCCTCAACGAATCCGTCCCGCTCGAGCAAGGCGCGACTCCGATCCACTCCATCAACACCGGCGTGCCCCACGCGGTCATCTACGTCGACGATGCGGACAAGGCGATGGTCGCGGGAGTGGGGGCCGAGGTCCGCTACCACGCGCACTTCAAGCCTCGGGGGACCAACGTGAATTTCGTCCAGGTCAAAGGCCCCAACTTCATCCGTGTCCGGACCTACGAACGGGGAGTCGAAGGCGAAACCCTCGCCTGCGGCACCGGGGTGACGGCCGCCGCGTTGATTTCCGCCCGGCTCAAGGGCTTTACGTCGCCCGTAAAGGTTCAAGTCCAGGGCGGCGATCTGCTGGAGGTGGGTTTTCGCGGGGAGAACGGCGAGTTCGCCGATGTCGCGCTGACGGGCCCGGCTGATTTCGCATTCACGGGCTCGGTGACGCTCTAGCTCGGCGAAAACAGCCACAAATCCGCTGATTCAGCGGGTTTTCGCAGCGGACATTTTTCAGTTCCCCACCGTTTCCACTGGCTGGACAGGGGAGGCATGGAGAGCTTGCCGTCGACGAAGCAGCGCATGGCGATCATCTAGTCCCGGCTGCGATAGCCGCCGGCCTTGCGTTTCAGCGCGCTGAAGACGCTGTTCAGGCCCTCCAGGAAGCCGGGGCTCAACCATCCGTGCCACCAAGTCGGCGAATACGGTCAGGTAGTTGTGGCCCTTGCGTCAGTTTATCGCGTCGACGCCCAGATGCACCCATCCGGAGAGGTCTGCCGCAGCCGTGCTTTGTCCTCACTTATAAGCAAACAGGACACAATAGGTTCACGAGACTATTTAGAATCTTTACATTGTATCGTAAATGGCCACTATGCGAAGATAGTCCCTCGTATTTGGAAACAGCGAACCCCCCATTTTTCTACGGGCACGGAGGACCAATCGCTTGACAGAATCGCCGGCGGAACCATGTGGGGCCTGTCTGTTACAGGAGGGTGACAAAAGCCCCGTTGGCCGGGCGAAATCTCGCCATGAAGAACGGTTCGCCCCGGCCCGCTGGGGTTTCCTTGATACCCCCTCAGCCGGAAGCGTGTTTTTAAGGGTTTTTTGCCTGTGAATAACTTGGGAAGAACTGCATAAACATTGTCCTAGCGGAGCCCCTCGGGGTCTTCTAATTAAACGCCCCCGAAGTTGGCGGATTTTCCGCCAGCAACTTGGGGACATCGTGCCAGCCCGCTGAATCCGTAGACGAAACAACGTGCTGAAGTGATTAAGGGGAAACTCTTTGAGGAGCCCTTAATCTGCGGCGAAATCCGGGGAGCCATTGGCTTTTCGGCGAAACAGCGGGAGCGCCGCACGTTTGAGCAGGATGTCTAAGTCGGCTTGGAATCAGATTTTTTGCAGTGAAGAAAACGCCGGTGAATAAAGTGCCGCCCCTTGCGCCGTCCGCAGCCCCCGCTGCGGAGCCGGAAGCCTTGTGGCGTCAGGCTCAGGACATGTTGCGGCAGATGGTCCATCCGGACCTCTTCCGGATGTGGTTTGGCCCGATCCGAGCGGTGTCATGCGAGGCCGACCTCCTGACGCTCGGTGTGGCAAACGACTACTTCATGCACTGGCTGCAGGACAACTATTCGGCCTTGATCCGGGACGTCCTCGCCCAGATCACCAGCCGCGCGATGGATATCCGGTTCGTGGTCCGAGCGGACGCGGCCAAACTCGTGGTCGCTGAGCTTTCCCTCCCCGAGGCCACCGAGCCCGCTGCCGTTCTGGCCCATACCCCTTCCATTCCGGCCGTCGTTGGCCGGGAGTTTTGTTTCAACCCGAAGAACACGTTTGAATCTTTCGTCGTGGGCGACGGAAACAACGAAGCCCATGCGGCCGCGTTGGCCGTCGCCCAGACTCCGGGGCGTTCCTACAATCCGCTATTCTTTCACGGCGGTGTCGGTCTAGGAAAAACCCATCTGCTGCAAGCAGTTGGCCAGCATATCGCGACGCACCGGAAGACATCTAAAGTCGTCTACGTGACGACCGAGAAGTTCACCAACGAATACATCGAATCGATCCAGAACAACCAGATCGGGCGTTTCCGGAAGCGGTATCGCCAGATGGATGTCCTGCTGATCGACGATATCCAGTTTCTCGCCGGCAAAGAGCGCATCCAGGAAGAGTTCTTCCATACCTTCAACGCGCTCTACGAGAACCACAAACAGATCGTCATCGCGGGTGATCGTCCGGTCAGCGAGATCCAGAATCTCGAACAACGGTTGGTCTCGCGCTTCGAGTGGGGTCTGACGGCTGAGATCCGCCAACCGGATTACGAAACCCGGTTCGCCATCATCCGCAAGAAGGCGGTGTTGATGAATTTCAACATCCCGGACGAGATCTTCGGGTTCCTCGCCAACCGGATCCGGTCCAACATCCGCCGACTGGAAGGGGCGCTGGTTCGGGTCGGTTTCTACGCCGACTTGGTGAAGCGTCAGTTGTCCGTGGACGACATCCAGAAGCTCCTCAGCCAGACGCTTCAGGAAGAGGGCAAGCTCAGCATCAGCATTGATCTGATCCAGAAGCGGGTCGTCGAGCACTACGACCTCCGGCTCACGGACATGCACAGCAAACGCCGCCCGGAACACATCGCGTTCCCGCGCCAGATCGCCATGTATCTGTCTCGCCAACTCACGGAATGCTCCCTCAGCAGCATCGGAGACGCGTTCGGCGGCCGTGATCACGGCACCGTGCTCCACGCGTGCCGGCATGTGAAGGACCGCATGGAGACCGAGAGTTCCGTCCGCGAGGTCGTCACCTATCTCGAGCGCCAGCTGCTCCGTTGAACGCGCTGATGGTGCGCTTGTTCGCGGGTGGGCTTGCGTCGGATTCCAAGCCGTCACTTGATCGCGAACAGCCCTATTCTAGGGCCCTTCGGTTGATTTTTTCCGGTGGAGATTGTGGGCTTGTGAAATAAATCACAAACTTCTTGCGACCCCATTTTTCGAGGACTAGCGTCACAAGTCATTTGGCTGGTTCATGCGCATGAGCACCACCACAGAAGTCGGCTACAACTCCAAGATTGAGGGCGAAGTCATCGTCACCAACACCGATGCGGCCATCAATTGGTTCCGCAAAAACTCGGTCTGGCCGATGCCTATGGGCTTGGCCTGCTGCGCTATCGAGCTGATGGCGTCCGGAGCCAGTCGTTACGACATCGCCCGCTTCGGTTCCGAGGTCATGCGATTCTCCCCCCGGCAGTCGGACCTGATGATCGTGGCGGGAACGGTCACCTACAAGATGGCGATGGCTGTGAGGCGCATCTACGAGCAGATGCCCGAACCCAAATGGGTCATCGCCATGGGCGCGTGCGCCTCGACGGGCGGCATGTATCGCAGTTACGCGGTGCTGCAGGGCGTCGACAACATCATCCCGGTCGACGTCTACGTCGCCGGTTGCCCGCCTCGTCCCGAGGCGTTGCTCGACGCGTTGATCAAATGCCAAAACGAAGTCGTGGGCAAAACGGCATTGACCGGAAAAACGGGCCGAGTCCCGAAGGTCGCCCAATCCTGATTTCCCATGTCCCTGACGGCTCAAGAACTAGGCGAAAAACTTTCCGCGCAGTTTCCCGAAGCGTTTGCAGCTGCGGTGGAGTTTCGCGGCGAAATCACGCTGAAGCTGAAGGATCCGGCGAAGATCGCCGAGGTCTGCCACTTCGCGAAGAAGGAGCTCGGATTCGACTACCTCGTCGACCTCACCAGCATCGACAACTACGGCGAAGACCCGCGTTGGACCGTGGTTTATGAGCTTTATGGAATGATGACCCACCGGAGTTACCTCCGGATCAAGACGGACGTCGGCGAAGAAAAGTCTGAACTTCCCACGATCTCCGGCGTTTGGGCCACGGCCAATTGGCATGAGCGCGAAGCCTACGACATGATGGGGATCCGGTTCACCGGGCATCCCGACCTTCGCCGCATCCTCATGTGGGAAGGCTATCCCTATTTCCCGCTCCGGAAGGATTTTCCGCTCGCCGGTAAACCCAGCGAAATGCCCGACGTTGCGTTCACCCGTCGGGCTCCCTTGGAGGGTGGTCCGTTCGTCACCCTCGCCGGCGGCAAGGACAGCATGGAGCGCGAACCCCGCGTCCGCACGCCCGAGGAATAAGCCATGGCCACCACCCAGGAAATTTCCTTCAAAGAACCGGCCGCCCGCGTGGCCGAGCGCCAGGCCGCGCCGGGAGCGACCGACGAGCTTCCCGAGATGCAGGGCGAGAAGATGATCCTCAACATGGGTCCTTCGCATCCCGCGACCCATGGCGTGCTCCGCATCATCCTGGAGCTCGACGGTGAGATCATCACAAAGGCGGACCCGGACATCGGCTACCTGCATCGCGGCGACGAAAAGATCGCGGAAAACATGACCTACACCCAGTTCATCCCCTACACGGATCGACTGGACTACCTCGCGCCTCTCGCCAACAACGTCGCCTACGCGCTGGCCGTCGAAAAGCTGATGGGCATCGATGGCCTGTTGACGCCCCGCTGCCAATACATCCGCGTCATCTGCTGTGAGCTTGCTCGTGTTTCCGCCCACTTGCTCGGCCTTGGGGCCTTTGCGATGGATGTTGGCGCGCTCACCGTCTTCCTCCACACCTTCGCGCAGCGTGAAACGGTCTACAACTTGGCCGAAGCCCTGACCGGCGCCCGTTTCACCACGAGCTACACCCGCATCGGCGGACTTTCCCGGGACATTCCTGCGGGATGGATCGAGGCCGTGCGCAAGTTCCTCGACGAATGCGCCGTGGCCATCGACGAGTCCGACAAGCTCCTGACCCGGAACCGCATCTGGGTCGACCGCACCAAGGACGTCGGAATCATTTCCAAGGCCGACGCGATCGACTTCGGCCTGAGCGGACCGAACCTGCGCGGCAGCGGCGTGGACTTCGATGTCCGGAAGGCCCATCCGTATCTTTGCTACAAGGATTTCGACTTCGAGATTCCCATTGGCTCCGTCGGCGACTGCTACGACCGCTATCTCGTCCGACAGGAGGAAATGCGCCAGAGCCTGCGGATCATCCGCCAGGCCATCGACAAGCTTCCGGGCGGTCCCATCAACATCCCCGACGGCAAGACCGTGCTGCCTCCCAAGGACAAGGTCCTCACCGGCATGGAGGAGTTGATCCACCAGTTCATGCTCGTGACCCAAGGCGTGAATGCGCCGAAGGGTGAAGTCTACTTCGGAGCCGAGAATCCCAAGGGCGAACTCGGCTTCTACATCAACAGCCGGGGCGGCGGCACTCCGTATCGCCTCAAGATCCGCGCCCCATCGTTCGTGAACCTCAGCATCCTCTCGAAGCTCCTGCCCGGGCACATGATGAGCGACACCGTCGCCATCCTCGGCTCGCTGGACTTCGTCATGGGCGAATGCGACCGCTGACATGGAACATTTGCTTTCAATAGCATTTTTTTCGATTGGATGGTCTGGGTTCGGCCCAGCGAGTAAGGAGCTTACTCCGCTTAATGCTCCTGTTTGGCTGATTGATGGGCATGGACCGAAGATTCAGCTCTTTTTAACGTTGGCTTATTCAGGCTCTTTCTTAGCCATGCTTGTGTGGTCGTTTATGCACATAAAGTGGTATTGGGTGCCTGTTGAGATTTTTCTCATTGGAGGGCTTGCCGGTAAATTGGTTGAGCGATTTCTGGGAAGCATCCTTTGCTATGTCCTAGCGTGGATTCCGATGTTGATCATAGCCGTATACGCTTGGTTTTTCTTTGTTCCCTCAAAGGCATGAGCTTTTCCGTTCCAGCAAACCTAGAGGCCGAGCTCGACGAGTTGGCGACCCACTACCCGGTCAAACGGAGCGCGTCCCTCATGTTCCTGCATGCCCTGCAGGAGCACTTCGGCCATGTCTCGAAGGACGCCGTCGTATGGACCGCCTCGAAGCTCGGCCTGCAGCCGATCAATGTTCAGGAGATCCTCACGTTCTACCCGATGTTCCGCCAGGAGCCGCTCGGCAAGACACACGTGAAGGTCTGCCGGACGCTCAGCTGCGCGCTGGCCGGCTCAGGTGGACTCCGGGCCCATTTCTGCGAGAAGCTCGGCCTCGATTCCCACGCCCATGTTGCGCAGACCACGCCCGACGGGAAGTTCACCGTCGAGTTCGTCGAGTGCCTGGCCGACTGCGGCAACGCGCCTGTGGTCATGGTCAACGAAGAGCTCGTAGCCAAGGCTGGGATGACGGAAGCCGACGCTATTTTGGAGAAGGGAAAGCGATGAAGTGGTTGCCAGACATGGATTCGAACCATGACAAAGAGATTCAGAATCTCTTGTGCTACCGTTACACTATCTGGCACCGACGGGATGTGGACGGTAAAAAATCTGCCTTAGGAGTCAAGGCGACAGACTGATTATGCCGCAAGAATTTCGACTCATCCTCAAAAACGCCGATCTGCCGGGTTACGCCCCCGACATGGAGTGCTATCTGCGCCATGGCGGTTACGAGGCCCTGAAGAAAGCCGTCGCCACCGCGCCCCGCGAACTTCCGGACGGCAAAAAGCAGACTTCCCAGGAAGTCATCCGTGACGAAGTCCTCAAATCAGGCCTGCGCGGCCGCGGCGGTGCAGGGTTCTCGGCGGGCTTGAAGTGGAGCTTCGTCGATCGTCGCAGCGGCAAGCCCATTTACCTCATCTGCAACGCCGACGAGTCCGAGCCCGGCACGTTCAAAGATCGACAGATCCTGCACAAAGATCCGCACCAGTTGATCGAGGGCATGGTCATCTCCTGCTGGGCCAACGACTGCAAATTGGCCTACATCTACATCCGCGGCGAGATGCCGAAGGCCGCCAAGCTCCTGAATGTCGCGCTCAAGGAAGCCCGCGACAAAGGGTTCCTCGGGAAGAACATCCTCGGGTCCGGCTTCGACTGCGAGATCCACGTCCATCGCGGCGCGGGCGCCTATATCTGCGGCGAAGAGACCGGCCTGATCGAGTCGCTCGAAGGCAAGCGCGCCTACCCGCGCATCAAGCCGCCCTATTTCCCCGCCGTGCTCGGCCTCTACATGTGCCCGACGATCGTGAACAACGTGGAGACGCTCTGCCACGTGAAGCACATCGTCACCATGGGTAGCGCGGAATACGCCAAGCTCGGCACGCCGAACAACACCGGCACCCGCATCGTCAGCCTCAGCGGCGACGTGAAGCGTCCCGGTTACTACGAGATCGAAGTCGGCAAGGTCACGCTCGGCGAGTTGATCAACCACGAGAACTTCGGGCAGGGCCTGAAGGACGGACGTTCGCTCAAGGCCATCATTCCCGGCGGCTCTTCCTCCAAGGTTTTGAAGGCCGGTGAGGTCTTCAAACTGAACCGCAAAGGGGCCGACGGCCAGATGACCAAGGTCGATGTGCCGCTGCTCGACCTGCCCTACGATTTTGATTCGCTCCAACAGGCCGGCACGATGTCCGGTTCGAGCGCGATCATCGTCATGGACGATTCGCGCAGCATGGTGGAGGCACTCGCGAACCTCTCCGAGTTCTACGCCCACGAAAGCTGCGGCCAATGCACGCCCTGCCGCGAAGGCGCGCTCTGGATGGCCAAGGGCCTGCATCGCCTGACCCACGGCGAAGGCCGCAAGCAGGACGCCGATTACCTCCAGCACATCGCGCAGAACATCCAGGGCCGCACCATCTGCGCCTTCGGTGAAGCCGCCGCGTGGCCGGTGCTGAGCTTCGTGAAGAAGTTCCGCGAGGAATTTGAAGCCCGTGGAGCCGCCGACGAGGCGAAGCACGCCTCCGGTGGAGCCCCGATGAAGATGGCCGCGAGTCCGAAACACTGATTTCCCATGTCGAACGCCGCGACAACTGAAGCCAAGCCCGCCGCGCCCGCGCCGCCGCCGGTCGAGAAGATCAAGATCAAGGTCGACGGCCGCGAAGTCGAGGTGCCGAAGATGCTGCCCAATTGGCAGGGCAAGCTGGAGGCGACCACCATGCTCCAGGCCGTCCAGATCGCGGGCGGCGAGGTTCCCCATTACTGCTACCATCCGAAGCTGCCCGTCGCTGGCAACTGCCGCATGTGCCTCGTCGAGTTCGGCACGCCGATGATGGGGCCGGATCGCAAGCCCGTCTTCAACGAGGACGGTTCGCCCAAGATCGCCAAGTCCGTCCTGCCCTACGAGCCTTCGACGCCGCGCGGGGCCATCGCCTGCGCCACGCCGATCTCGCCGGGAATGGAGATCTATCCGAATTCGTCAGCGACGAAGCAGATGCGCGAAGCGGTCCTGGAATCGCTCCTCATCAACCACCCGCTCGACTGCCCGATCTGCGACCAGGCCGGCGAATGCAAGCTGCAGGAATACTCCGTCCAGCACGGCCAGGCCGGCAGTAACTTCGTCGAAGCCAAGGTCCACAAACCCAAGGCCGTCGACCTCGGACCCCGCATCGTCCTCGACGACGAACGCTGCGTCCTCTGCACCCGCTGCATCCGTTTCACCAAGGACATCGCCGGCGACGACGCGCTTGGGATCGTCAACCGCGGTTCCTACAACACGATCGCGGCTTTCCCTGGAGCGAAGTTCGACAACAACTACACGCTCAACACCGTCGACCTCTGTCCGGTGGGCGCGCTCACGTCGAAAGATTTCCGCTTCCAGATGCGCGTCTGGTTCCTCAAGGAAACCAAGAGCCTCTGCACAAGCTGCGGCACCGGCTGCAACACCGTCATCGGTTCCCGCGAAGGCAAGGTCTACCGCTACGAGCCGCGCCAGAACGATGCGGTCAACTCGACCTGGATGTGCGATTCAGGCCGTCTGAACTACAAGTGGATTGGCCGCGAAGACCGTCTGCAGGACGTGCTCGTGCGGGGCCAGAAGTCCACTTGGGCCTCGGCGTTGAAGGAGATTTCCGAAAAGCTTTCGAAGGCCGCCAGCGGAAGCGTTGCTGTCATCGCCAGCGCGCGTCAGACGACGGAAGAGCTTTATCTCCTCAAGAAGCTTGCGACCAAGCTGGGCGCCTTGACCGATTCCGTCGCCCGCATGGGTGAAGCCGACAAACTGCTTGTCGCCGCCGACAAGAACCCGAACAGCAACGGCGCCCGCCTCACGGGCATCGCCGGTGCCGAACTCGGGTCCGCCATTTCTAAAATCGCCGACGGCATCCACTCGGGCGCCATCAAGACGTTGGTGGTTTTTGGCGACGACGTGACCAAGGCCGGCATTTCCGCCGATCTGTTGGCCAAGTTGGAGACGCTGATCGTTTCCGACATTCTCCCCAACGCCACGACCAAGGCCGCGCACTATGTGTTGCCCGGCTGCGCCCACGCCGAGAAGCGCGGCACGTTCGTCAACGTGAAGGGCCGGTTGCAGAAGTTCACGAAGGCCGTCGAGCCCAAGGGCGACGCACGGCCGGAGTGGGAGTTCCTCCACGAACTCGTCCACAACGTCACCGGCCAGAACGGCTTCATCAGCATCGAGGGCCTCTTCAACCAGATGGCGAAGGAAGTTCCCGGATTCGCCGGCATCGAATGGGCCCAGGTCGACGACCAGGGCGTGAACACTATTTCCTGAGCATGGATAGCCTCCTTCAACATTGGAATTCGTTGGCTCCGCTCACCCAGAGCGTGGTCTTCAGCACGCTCAAGGTGCTGGGCGTGCTCTTCCTCGCCTTGTTGCCGATGGTTGCCTACTCGGTCTTGGCCGAACGCAAGATCTCCGCCTTCATCCAGGATCGACAGGGACCGAACCGCGCCTCGCTCCCGCTTCTTGGCAGTATCCCGATTCTTGGGCCGCTCCTGACCAAGCTCGGCATTTGGCAGCCGTTGGCCGACGGCGTAAAATCGATCCTCAAGGAGGACTTCACTCCTTCCTACGTTCGCAAGGCCTACTTCTGGCTGGCACCGGCGATCACGCTGATCCCGGCCTTCATGACGGTTGGAGTGATCCCGTTCGGATCCACCCTGGGTTCGCAGAAGATGGTCATCGCCGATCTCAACGTCGGCATCCTCTACACCTTCGGCATCGTCTCGCTCGGCGTATACGGCATCGTCCTCGCCGGCTACGCATCGAACTCGAAGTATCCGTTCCTCGGAGGCATCCGTTCCACGGCGCAGATGATCTCCTACGAACTGGCGATGGGCATGTCGGTCATCCCGGTGTTCATGATCATCGGCAAGCTGAACCTCTCCGACATCATCACGCATCAGGCGCAGCACGGCTGGATGGCGCTGCCGTTCATGGCCACGCAGCAGACGTTCGCGTCCTACCTGCTTTGGCCCTGCATGATCGTGTCGTTCGGGATCTTCCTCGTGTCCGCGTTCGCCGAGACGAACCGTCTGCCGTTCGACCTTCCCGAGTCGGAGACCGAGCTCGTGGCCGGCTACAACACGGAATACAGCTCGATGAAGTTCGCCCTCTTCTTCATGGGCGAATACGCCAGCATGATCACGGCTTCGTGCATGATGGTGGTCCTGTTCTTCGGTGGCTGGAGCCTGCCGTTCTTCGGCCTCGACCAGCCTGCGACTTCAATCATCGGAGGCCTGGCCCACATCGCCATCTTCGTGGCCAAGATCCTCTTCTTTATGGTCGTGTTCATCTGGGTCCGCTGGATGTTGCCGCGGTTCCGCTACGACCAACTGATGGACCTGGGATGGCGCCGGTTCATCCCGGTCGCCTTGGCCAACATCCTGGTGACCGCCGTGGTCATGTATTTCGTCCGCTGACCCCAACCTTGACGCCAAAATGATTGTCGATCGCAAACCACTGAGCTTCTGGGAGAGGATGTATCTCCCGTCGATCTGGGGCGGCCTCAAGATTACCTCGAAGCATTTCTACAACACCGTCTTCAAGGGCCAGACGGGTGGTAACACCCTGTCCAAGGGCTACTATCCCGAGACGAAATGGGACGTGGCCGAGGGTTATCGCGGTGCGCCCTATCTGGTGAAGGACCAGGACGGCGCGACCAAGTGCGTCAGTTGCCAGCTCTGCGAATTTGTCTGCCCGCCCAAGGCGATCAAGATCACGCCGCCCGGAGCCGACAGCCAGTCGGCCGACCGCAAGAACGCGGAGAAGATGCCGCGCGAATTCGAGATCAACATGCTCCGGTGCATCTTCTGCGGCTTCTGCCAGGAAGTGTGCCCGGAAGAGGCGATCTTCCTGCAGAAGGACTATTCGCTCACCGGCCTCGCGCGCGGCGAGATGATCTTCAACAAGGAAAAGCTCCTCAGCCTCGGCGGCACGAGCGGCGGCATCCAGAAGTGGAAACACAAGCTGGAGGAGGCCAAGGAACAGGAAGTGTTCCCCGTCGAGACGAAGTAAGCCGCTCCATCAACCACAGATGAACACGGATCAACACAGATCAGCCAGCGACGGATGCACGGACGGACTTCGTCCCTCTGTGGACCTCTGTGCCCATCTGTGGTTCCAACCCATTTCCTGAGATGCCTCCGATCTCCGACATTTTCTTCTACCTGTTCGCCGCCATGACGCTCTTTTGCGGGCTGATGGTGGTGGCGAATCCGTTGAGCCGGAACCCGGTCACGAGCGCCATCTTCCTCGTGCTCACGATCGTCTCCATGTCCGGCCTGTTCGTGCTCCTGCACGCCTTCTTCCTCGCGGCCGTCCAGATCCTCGTCTACGCGGGCGCGGTCATGGTGCTCTTCCTCTTCGTGATCATGCTCCTCGACATCAAGGAGGAGGAACGCCGGAAGTTTAAGGTCATCAGCTCCGGCATCGGCGCGTTGGCCGTGTTCGGCACCGCCGCGATCTTCCTGAAGAGCATCGGCACGACCCAGTGGAAAGGGGCGACTCCGACGATCGAAGGCAGCACCGTCGCGCTGGGAAAACTGCTCTTCGACAAGTTCCTCCTGCCGTTTGAAATCGTCTCCGTGCTCCTGCTCGTCGCCATGATCGGCGTCATCCTCCTCAGCCGAAAGGAGCTGAAATGAACCTGCTCGCCGCCACCGTCGACCTCCCCTCGCTCCCGCCCGTCGGCCTCCAGCATTACCTGGCCGTCAGCGCCCTGCTGTTCTGCCTCGGCGTGCTCGGCGTGCTGATCCGCCGGAACATCCTCGTGATGTATATGTCGCTCGAGCTGATGCTCAACGCGTCGAACCTGGCGCTGGTCGCCTTTTCCCGGTTCAACAACAACCTGAACGGACAGGTGATGGTGTTCTTCATCATCACCGTGGCCGCCGCCGAAGTGGCGGTGGGCCTTGCCCTCATCGTGGCCCTCTACCGCAAACGGCAGACCGCCCACGTCGAAGACCTCACCACGATGAAGCTGTAGCCCGACGCGATGAACCCCGAGCTTCTACCCTGGATCATTCTGCTGCTGCCGCTGACTTCGGCGGTGGTCATAACCCTGTTCACACGAGGCTCCAAAGGCCTTAGCGCCGGCATCTCCATCGGCGCTATCGCCACGGCCTTCGTCGCGAGCATCATCCTGTTTGCCAAGACGGGCGGCGGTTCGCTCCTCGGACCACTTTTGAATCTGGAGTGGATCAATCTCCAAGAGCTGAAGCTGGGTGATGAGCACAACTTCATCATCAACTTCGGCTTCAAGATCGACGCGCTCAGCCAGCTCATGCTGCTGATCGTCACCGGTGTGGGCACCGCCATCCACGTGTTCTCGTGGGGCTACATGCACGAAGACCGTTCGGTCCCGCGCTACTTTGCCAGCCTCAGCCTCTTCTGCTTCTCGATGCTCGGCATCGTCCTCGCGAACAACCTGATGATGATGTTCATCTTCTGGGAGCTGGTCGGAGTGTCTTCCTATCTGCTGATCGGTTTCTGGTTCGAGAAACCCTCTGCCGCCGATGCCGCGAAGAAGGCCTTCCTCACAAACCGCATTGGCGACTTCGGCTTCATGCTCGGCATCCTCATGGTCTGGGGACTCGTCGGCACGATGAGTTTCGACGGCATCGCCGCCGCCCTGGCCAAGAACCCCGCTGCGCTCGGCACGATGGGCACGGTCGCCGGCCTGTTGATCTTCTGCGGTGCGATGGGCAAGTCCGCCCAGTTCCCGCTGCACGTCTGGTTGCCGGACGCGATGGAAGGCCCCACCCCCGTCTCCGCCCTGATCCATGCCGCGACGATGGTCGCGGCCGGTGTGTTCCTGCTTTGCCGCGTGTTCGTCGTCTTTACGCCGGATGCCTTGACCGTCATTGGCTGGATCGGCGCGATCACCGCGTTGATCGCCGCGTTGATGGCCGTCCAACAGAACGACATCAAACGCATCCTCGCCTACTCCACCTTGTCCCAACTTGGCTACATGGTCATGGCCGTCGGCACGGGCGGGGTCGTCCTGGGCCAGGGTCCTTCGGCCGCGATGTATCACTTGACGACCCACGCGTTCTTCAAGGCGATGCTCTTTCTCGGAGCCGGTTCGGTCATCCACGCCTGCCACCACGAGCAGGATATCTGGCAGATGGGCGGACTCAAGAAGAAGATGCCCGTCACCTACTGGACCTTCCTGATTGGCACGCTGGCGTTGGCCGGAGTGCCTCCGTTCAGCGGCTTCTACAGCAAGGACGCCATCCTGGCCGCCGCGCTCGAGGCCAACAAAGGCTGGTTCGTGATCGCGGCGCTGGTCGCGCTGCTGACCACCTTCTACATGAGCCGACTGTTCATCGTGGCGTTCCTTGGGAAACCCCGTTCAGAATCCGCCGAACATGCCCACGAATCTCCCGGCATCATGAGCTTCCCGCTCATCGCCCTGGCGATCCCGTCGGTGCTGGCCGGTGTGTTCGGCATCAACCACCTGCTCGACCACCAGTTCGGCGTCGAAGGCCACGGAAGCCACGGCCCGGTTGCGGAACTCTTTGCTCCGTTCGGCCACTCCCCGTTCGCGGCCATCTTCGGTGTTCTCGCCGTCGTGTTCGGCGTCTCGTTCGCCTTCGCGCTCTACGGCAACGCGGAGAAGGATCCGCTGCCCAAGACGCTCGGCCTCTTCGCCCGCGCCATGGCCCGCCGGTTCTACTTCGACGAGATCTGGAGCTTCCTCATCCGGATCACCCACGAGGCGTTGTCCTACGTGGCCGATTTCATCGACCGCTGGCTGGTCTCGGGTCTGATGGTCCGCGGAACCCACGGCAGCTTTGAAATCGCGGGCCGCGCTCTGCGCCTGCTGCAATCCGGCAACATCCAGACCTACGCGCTTCTCTTCGTCGCCGGACTCGTCGTCGTGCTTCTGATCGTCCTGAAATAGCCATGTCCCTTTTGCTCACGACACTCATCTCCGTCCCGCTGATCGCGGCGCTGATCGTTGCGCTGATCCCGGGGAACTTCCGGTTCATCATCCGGCTGGTGGCGTTGGGGGCCACACTCGTGTCCTTGGGGCTCGCCGTCGCGGCGTTCGTCCAGTTCCAACCGCAGGGGTTCGATCCGGCCAAGCTCGCGACCTTCCAGATGCAGCACAAGGTGGCGTGGATCACGAGCGACGTGATCAACATCAACTACCACGTGGGCGTGGACGGCATCAGCATCGGCCTGCTCCTGATGGCGGCGATCGTGGCCTTCGCGGCGACGTCGGTGTCGTGGGAGATCAAGACCGGCGAGAAGACTTTCTACCTCCTCCTTCTCCTGATGACCGGCGGCGCGTTCGGCGCGTTCTGTTCGCTGGACCTGTTCTTCTTCTACTTCTTCAACGAACTCGCGCTCGTCCCGACCTTCATCATGATCGGAGTCTGGGGTCGGGGACCCCAAAAGAACTACGCGACCTACCAGATCACTCTCTATCTGACCTTGGGCGCGATGCTGGCACTGGTCGGCCTGATCGCCCTCTACGTCTCCGCCGGCGTCGACTCGCTCGACATCGTCACGCTGAAGGAAGCCTTGTCCAAGAAGGCGCTCAGTTCCGGTGCGCAGTCGGTGATCTTCCCGCTGCTTCTGTTCGGATTCGGAATCCTCGTCGGACTGTTCCCGTTCCACAGCTGGGCGCCGCTCGGCTACGCCGCCGCACCCACCGCCACGGCCATGATGCATGCCGGTGTCCTCAAGAAGGCCGGTCTTTACGCGATCATCCGGGTCGCCCTGCCTTTGATGCCGGAAGGCGTCGCCAAGTGGATGCCGGTGCTCGCGGTGCTTTGCGTCGGCAACATCATCTACTGCGGCTGGGTCGCCATGCGGCAAAAGGACCTCAACATGCTGATCGGCAATTCGTCGGTCGCGCACATGGGCTTTGTTTTCCTCGGCATCGCGAGCGAATCGCTCATCGGCCTGACCGGTGCGGTCGTCATCATGGTCGCCCACGGCCTGCTGGCCGCGCTCAGCTACGGATTGAGCGGCTACGTCTACAACACCACCGGCACGCTGAAGATGGACGAACTCGGCGGGCTCCTCCGCAAGATGCCCTTCATCGGCGTGGCCATGGTCATGTGCTTCATGGCCGGCTGCGGTCTTCCCGGTTTCGCCAATTTCAACGGCGAGATGCTTGTCATGGTTGGCGCGTGGAAGGTTCTTCCCAACATCGTCGTCTTCGCGGCCTGGGGCGGTCTGGTCATCAGCGGCATCTACATGCTGCGCGCGATCCGTTCCGTTCTTCACGGTCCGGCGCAGGCCAGGACCGAGAAGGTCGGCGAGTTCGTCATCAAAGAACCGCTGCCCGCGTCCGAAGGTGGCCTCGGTTTTCTCGGCGCAATCACCGCGTTCTTCCACTCGGCGCTCGGCGGCGGAGTCTGGCAGCTCTGGCGCAAGCTTCCCTACGCGCTGCTGCTGGCCAGCCTGATCCTGTTTGGCTGCTTTCCCTCGCTGCTGACCTCGAAGATCAAGGGCAGCATCGCCGAAGTCGTGAACCTCTCGCACAAGGTTTCCCCGGCAAAGGCCACCGCGGTCGCGCCAACACCCGCGCCACTGAACGTGGCCGACACCCGTAACTGATTTCCTCCGACCCGAATGAATTCCTACCAGCTCATCAGCCTGGAAATCGCCACGGTCCTTCTCGGACTCGGGATCCTGGTGGCCGACCTGTGGATCGCCCCGGCCAAGCGCCGCATGCTGGGTTTCATCGCGGCGGCCGGCGTCGCCGTGATCTTCGCGGCCAGTTTCTCGCCCGCCTTCCCCGACTTCGGAACCGCCTTCGGCAAGATGTATGTCTTCGACGGCCTGTCGCTGTTCTTCAAACGGTTCTTCCTCGCCGCCGCGTTCATCGTGCTGCTGCTCGCCATCGACTTTGCCGACCGCATCGCGGTCGGCATCTCCGAGTTCTACAGCCTGATCCTGTTCGCGCTCGCCGGCATGATGTTCGCCGCGTCCTCGAACGATTTCACCCTCATGTTCGCGGCGTTGGAGCTGATCACCATCACGTTCTACGTCCTGACCAGCTTCCAGCGGAACAAGCTCCAGTCGCTCGAAGCCGGCGTGAAGTATCTCATCCTCGGCGCGCTCTCGACCGGTTTCACCGTCTTCGGAATCGCCCTGGTCTCCGGCATCGCAGGAACAACCAACTTCATCGAGCTTTCGGCCAAGCTGAAGGACGTCTCCGGTGACCCGGTGTTCCTCGTCGGCCTGCTTCTGCTGACCACCGGACTTGGATTCAAGATCGCGGCGTTCCCGTTCCACGTCTGGGCGCCGGATGTCTATCAGGGTTCGCCCGCTCCTGTGACCGCGTTCCTCGCCGTGGGCTCCAAGGCGGCGGGCATCGTCCTCCTGATGCGCGTCCTGTTCGTAGCCGTGCCCGAGGTCGCGAAGTCCTGGTCCGGCCTGCTCGCCTTCATCTCCGGAGCGACCATTCTCTACGGCAGCCTCTGCGCGATTCCGCAGCGGAGCCTGAAGCGTCTCCTCGGCTATTCGAGCATCGCCAACGCGGGTTTCCTCATGCTCGGCATCGCGGCGGTGAACAAGGACGGCGCGACGGCGGTTCTCGTGTATCTCGCAGGCTATCTTTTCGCCGTTTTGGCCGCGTTCACCGTCATCTCGATCATCACGCGTAACGCCGAGTCGGACGACATCTCGGTGCTGGCCGGTTTGAGCAAACGCTCGCCCATGCTCGCGGCCGCTCTGACTTTCTCGATGGTGTCCCTCGCGGGCATCCCGCCGTTGGCCGGCTTCTTCGGGAAGTTCCTCCTCCTGAAGTCCATCATCAAAGCCGGTTCCGTGTCGGGTCCGCACTTCGTGCTTCTGGCGGTTGCGGTGATTGCGGTGGTGATTTCGCTCTACTACTACTTCGGCGTCATCCGGGCCATTTTCTGGTCCAAGGATGTTTCCGACCATTCACCGATCCCCGTTCCCAGCGTCATGGCCTTCACCCTCGCCGTCTGCATGGCGGGCATGTTCTTGCTCGGCGTATTCCCGGGAATCCTCGTCGATGCCGACGCGGAGGCCTTGAACAGCGCCGTCGGCGTGTTCGCACGCCTCCGCTGATTGGCCGTCCGATCGGGGCGGTTTGGCCACGGGAGACACCGCGTTTTCAGGCCTTCTGGTTGACACCCCCCTGCGCGGTTGGCAGCTTCGCAAACCAAATTTGCAGAACCGGTAGGTTGAGCGGCCCATTGCCGCTGTTCGTTCCGGTCAAAGAAACAAGCTTATGGCAGAACTACTTGGAAATCTCCTGGTCGCCCAGTCCGGCGGACCGACGGCCGTCATCAACGCGAGCCTCGCCGGTGTCGTCACCGAAGCGGGCAAGCACGAGTGCATCGAGGAGATTTACGGCGGACTCAACGGCATCCTCGGCACGCTCAACGAGGAGATGATCGACTTCAACGACGAGAAGGCCTCGACCATCCGCGCGCTCCGCCACACGCCCGCCGCCGCCCTCGGCACCTGCCGCTACAAGATCAACTTCGACAAGAAGCCCGAGCAGGCCGCGAAGGACATGGACCGCTTGTTCCAGCTCTTCGAGGCGCACAACATCCGTTATTTCTTCTACCTCGGCGGCAACGATTCCCAGGACACGGCCAACAAGATCCACAACGAGTCCGCGAAGCGCGGTTTCGAAGTCCGCGTGATCGGAGTGCCCAAGACGATCGACAACGACCTTCCCGTCACCGACCACTGCCCGGGCTACGGCTCGGTCATCAAATACAACGCCACCACCGTCGCCGAGATCGGCCTCGACGTCGGCGCGATGGCCACGGACGACGGCTCCTGCTGCATCGTAGAAGTGATGGGCCGCGCCGCCGGATGGATCGCCGCCGGCACCGTCCTCGCCAAGCAGGGCGTCGCCGCCAATCCGCCGCACATCATTTTGCTCCCCGAGATCGCCTTCAACGAAGCCGCGTTCCTCGCCAAGGTGAAGGAAACCGTCGCGACCTTGAAGTATTGCATCGTCGTGGTGGGCGAAGGCCTCAAGAACGCCAAGGGCGAAGAGATCGGGGCCGACAAGACCCGGGTCGACGCGTTCGGCCATGCCGTCCTTTCCGGCGCCGCGGACAAGCTCGCCGAGATCGTCCAGGGCAAGCTCAACCTCAAGACCCGCACCGTGAAGCTCGGCTACGCGCAGCGCTGCGCCGCCCACCTGGCCTCCAAGACCGACGCCGACACGGCCTTCGCTGCCGGTGAAGCCGCCGTCCGCGCCGCCGTCGACGGCTCCAGCGGTTTCATGGTCAAGATCGTCCGCCGGAACACCAGCCCGGTCTCGTTCACCACGGATCTGGAAGACCTGAACAACATCGCCAACGTCGAACACTTCGTCCCCCGGGACTGGGTCTCCGAGGATGGCTTCATGCCCAACGAGAAGTTCGTGGCCTACGCCGCGCCGCTGATCGAGGGAGAAGTCATCGTGCCCTACAAGAACGGCCTGCCGCAGTATGCCGTCCTCGAGAAGAGCCCGGTCGACAAGGTGCTCGCGCCGCGCGCCTGAGTCGCCCTGCGCGGCTGACTGTCAGGACACCTGGACAAGACAGCATCCGGCTTCAAGACACCGTTTCACGAATTTCGCCCCGGAAACCGCAAGGTTTTCGGGGGTGATTCGCTTCTGGCACCTGTGCTGCTAAGCTGAATGTATGCACCTGATCGTTTTCGCTCTCTGCGCGTGGCTTGGCCTTCTTGGCATCGCCATTGCCTTGGCCGCCGCCAATGGCCGGAACAACGAGTCCGAGACCCGCGGATCCCGGTGAACCAGATTTAATCAGCGTCCCAGACCCGGGTTGGAAGACCTGGGTTGTAAGACCCGTCAGCGTGAGCAGCTGACGGGTCTTGTTTTTACTTCGAAGCCATTGATCAGCCTGGCGGCTACTTCACTTCGAGCCGAAGGAACAAGGGCGAGGGCGGATTGGTCAGGATGACTTTATTGGTCGGGATCACGGCGGGGATCGGCCCGGCGAGAATGTTCGTCAATGGCAGGCCGGGTGTGGTCCCGCCGAGAAGCGTGTAGGTCCGGTTGCTCGCCGCGGGGGACCGCTCCAATCAACGGTCGTTCGCAGCCTGAGGACCGACGTGTTTCCCAGAGGGTCGGTCCCGGCCACAAACTCGTCCCGATGCGACGCTCCGTCGCCGTCCGGGTCCTCGCCGCCCGTCCTCGCCATCGTCCCGAGAGCTGCCAATTCCCACGCATCAGGCAATCCATCGGCGGCCGCGTCATCGGTGCCGAGCTGGAGTTGGACGATTTCCGCCCGCTTTCCAAAAACGTTGTGATGATGCAGCCCCAACGCGCTGGCCGTGCCTGCGGGGCTGACACCATAAAGCGCCGCGTTGCTGCGAATCGCCGTGAGCGACAGGGGAAGGCCATCGGCGAAGAAGGGCGTGTTGGCAATCCCGCCAATGGCCGTATCCACCAACGGACGGAGCGCATCGAAGGTCGTCGTGGTCGAAGTCTTGCTGGCCGGGCTCGGGCTTTGTTCCGGGCCGGTGCCGCGAATGCCGTGGTTGAACCGGCTGCTGCCCGCGCTGAGTCCGATCAACGAAACGCGCACGGGCAAAATCCAGCACGCTGTTCACGTAAGGCGCCCCGGCGCGTGCGTGGGAGAATGCATTCACGTAGGCGTTCGTCGTGTAGGTGCCGGACGACAGGTTGCGCGCGATGACGAGCAGCACGTCGTTGGCCGACCCGGAGGTGTTGAGGTCGGAGGAACTCGTGAAGTCACCCGCGCTGCCGCTGACGATGGAATGGTCGTCGGACCCGTCCCGGTTTGAATCAACCAGCACTTCGTCAGGGGCCGATGTGGAGAAGGCCCGAATCGGGATAGCCGCGCAGCACAGGAGCGTTGCTAGAAAGGGAACCCGGTTTCGCAAAGCCACGCCGTTTGGTGGCACCGGATGCAGATTCGGTTAAGCCCTCAAATGACAGGCCCCGCGACGCGACCGAGACCACGCTATCCTGCCACAAAAAAACGCCCGCAGCCGGGGCCGCGGGCGTTTCAGATCGATGGTCCGATGGGTCAGTCCGGAATGTTCACCAGCTTGATCGCGCCGATACCGCCAGGGTTCCAGTTGGTGAAGAGCACATAGACTTCCTGCTTCGAGCCCTTGCCCGTGACATACCAGCAGGCGTCGTGGATGTGCAGGGCGAGATCGTAGCCGAGATCGTCCTTCACCTTGAGCGTGGAGACGACGGTCCTCTTCTTGAGGTTGACGATGTAGATCGGGCCGTTGCTCTTGCCCGGGCCGTCGAGGCACGGGGCCAAGGCGTAGTCGCCCCAGAGATCTATGTCGCAGACGATGCTGCCGGGCGGCAGGCCTTCGATGTCATGGACGTGCTCATGCTTCAGGTCGAAACGTTTCACCAAGCCCTCAGGACGGGCCGAGACCAGCAGGGACTTGTCACGCGGATCGTAGGTGATGCCGTGGGGAGTGCCGGAGAATTTCTTACCGCCGAAATACTTCTCCTCATACTTCAGGGGCGAAATCGAAGCAGGCATGAACCACGCCTTGCCGTAACCGTCCGTCACCCAGAGCTGGTTCTCGCCCGTGAAAGCGACATCCGTCGGGGAGAAACCCTTCTTGTCCGCGTAGGGCTGGCCCTCGGGGATGCGCAGGATCTCGGCCTTCTGGAACGAAGTGTCCGTCAGATAAACTTGGCCCGTCGTGTTGTCCGCGGCGGCGATGAGCGGGCGCTTGCCCTTGCGCGGAAGGATGTCCGCGCCGTGCAGGTTGCCCTTCGCCATGACGGGATCGCCCTGGACGATCCACGACTGCGTCAGCTTGTTGCTGAAGGCGATCCAGCCGACCGATTGCAGGCCCCAGTAGACCGTGTCGGTTTCCTTGTCGACGATCAGCGTGCCGTGGGCCGGCTTGACCTTCGACTGCGCTTCCGTGGGAACGGGCACGAGCTCGGGCGCCGCCACGAACTTCCAGAAGCCCTGCCCGGTGACCTTGAGTCCGGCGGCGGGCTTGATGGCCTTGGGCGCGCGGACGGGGCCTTTCTTTTCAAGCGCGAACGCCAGCGGCAATGCGGTCGTGGCTTCGTGGTCGTGCGACTTGTCGCCGGCCACCTCATGGGCGTAGGCCGACGGCGCCACCATCGCGGCGGTAAGGGCGATAACAGAAATGGTTGTGCGGATCATGGTAGTGAGAACGGGGTTGGAGTCTGTGTCCGGAGTCTTCCAGACAGAATTGCCTGAAGGAAAGGGGAAGTTGCCGGACGCACCGCTTGCTGCGGCGGAGCGGTTCCCCGATTGTTTGTCGGATTCCATGGGTCGGCGGCGATGGATACAGGCAGATGAGCGAATCGGACATCGAACTGTTGGCGCGATACCGGCGGGAACGGTCGGAGGAGGCTTTCTCCGAGATCGTCCGGCGACATCTCGCGCTGGTCCATTCGGCCGCGCTTCGCCAAGTCCGTCTTCCCCAGCTCGCCGAAGAGATCGCGCAGACCACGTTTCTGGAGCTCGCCCGCCAGGCGGATCGTCTCCTGCCCACGACCCAACTCGCCGCCTGGCTCTACGAAGCCACGCGCCGCAATGCGGTGGACGTGCTCCGTCGTGAATCCCGCCGCGACGCCCGTGAAAGGACCGCCATGGAACTGAACTCCCTCAATGCCGGGCCATCCGAATGGAGCCAGATGGAGCCCGTCCTCGACGACGCCATGGCGGAACTTCCGTCCACGGACCGCACCGCCATCCTGCTCCGCTACTTCGAGAACCGTTCCCTGCGCGACGTCGGCGCGGCGCTCGGCGTCAGCGACGACGCGGCCCAGAAACGCGTCAGCCGGGCCGTCGACGAACTGCGAACCCTCCTCGCCAAACGCGGCGTGACCGTAGGTGTGGGTGCACTGGGCGCCGTGATCTCCGGCAACGCCGTCCAAGCCGCACCGGCCGCGCTCGCCCTCACCGTTGCGGCCTGCTCAGCCAAGGTTGCCGTCTCCACCACCGTTCCCTCCGTTGCCATGAACGCCTTCGCCAAATCCCTCCTCGCCACCAGCGCCATCAGCCTTGCCTTGGGAATCTATCAGGGGTTCAACGCGTATCGACTGAAGGAAGAAGTCCGTCAGTTCGCGGCGCAAACGACCGAACTCACTGCCAAGACGGAGGAGCTGACGCGGGAACGGGACGAGGCGACGCGGCGGGCCGCTTTCACCCTTGGAGACTTGGCGGTGCTGCGGGGCGAGGTGGTGAAGCAGCGTTCGTTCAGTGCAAAACTGGTCTCTCTTGAAACTGAAAACGGGGCGCTCAAAAGAATGATCAAAGGAATGCGTGAGGAACCCGGATTTACCGGAAGCACCCAATTGATAACTCGCCAATTCCGTTTCGATGCGAAGGCGATGTTGTCCGAGATGGACCGCGTGTTGGGTTCGAATCCAGCTCAAGACAGCAGCACTCGGATGCGTGGCTTCATGGAGCGTTTGGGCGTGTCATTCGAACCGCCGGCCAGTTTGTTTCTCAACGAGAAGAGCGGCACACTTGTTTTCCGTGGAGCGGCCAAAGACATAGAAACCGTCCAAACCGCGATCTACTTTGTCAATTCTTTGGATCCTGCGGGCGAATACCGCGTGTTGCAGGATTGGTCCCTCAGGCTGCTTGAAGCCGAGCGCAAGCTGGAAGCTGAACGCAAGCGCCAACCCTGATACTAGGATAGTTGTTACCCAAGCAGCGGGCCTATCCCAAACTCCCGAGCCGGTGAACTGGCCGTGATAATGCCCACCTTTCATAGGTCCGAAGAGAAGCGCGCGGTTTCTTCACGGACTGGCCCGGCGTCGTAAACTCCCGGCGGATTGTCTTAGGCCCCGGGTGGGAGTCCCCGCTTCTGACGGCGGCGAACTTCGAGGAGAACGGTTCCGGTCAGCAGGGCGCAGCCGAATCCGACCGTTGCGGCTTCGGGCACCGGCCGGATTTCACCCGCGAGATGGTAGCTGTTGCAATCGCCGGCCGCGAAGACGCCGGAATAGAACCAGCCCTGCTGGGTGGTTGAGGTCTGCAGAAAGTCGGAGATCGAAAGGAGGCCGTTGCCCGATCGTTGAAGGGTGATTTTCACGGATTCGTTCTCCTGCAAGTTCTGGTTTCCGAAGTTGAAGTCGAAATCGAAGTTGGGGTTTCCCCCGCCCAGGTTGCTGGCGGGTTTCTCCAAATAGGGGGCTGAGACCGAGCCGGCGAGGACCTGGAAGCTGTTGGCCTTGATCTGGAGGGAATCGAGCTTGGTCTGGTTGCCGGTCAGGTTGAACGCCCATTTCTTCAGATGATCGCCCGGGTCGGAGGTCATGTTGAAGACCTGGAACTTGAACTCCACGGAGGTGCTTCCAGTCCCGGTATCCGTCAGGGTGGCCCTCAGAAAGGGCCCGGAGCCCGCGGTCGGGAGCGCTCCGCCGGTCTCGAACGACCTGATGTAGTCCAGAGTCATCACGGCCCCGCAGGCTTCGTGGGCAAGGCCGGTGGCGAGTGCGGCCACGGCGAGGCAGGCGAGTCGCGCTGCGCCACTTTTGCGGGACAGGATAGTCATTCTGTCCTGAACAGGTGCTGGTTCCGTTCCGTTCCGAGCCGTGAGAAACCACCGGACTCCCGTCAACAATCCGGCCATTCTTTAGGGTCAACAGCGGCCGGTTGTGGGACTCCTGCTTCAACTTTGCGAATTTCAGGACCGCGGCGATCACCGGGCGGTCTCAGGCGGCGTGTGAGGCTGGTTGTCCGACTCGAAGTCTCTTTGGTGGGAATAATACCGGCGTCGGCGTCTCTAATCCTGCGTATGAACCCATTTCGATTTGCCCAGCTTCGCGCTGTAGCCGCGTCGCTGCTGGTAGGCCTGACGATTGTCACAGCCCAAGCGGCGGATGCGCCCAAGGAGTTCGCCGTTCCTTCAGCGGTTGGCGGCAAGGCCTTCAAACTGTCGTCGGCCAAGGGCAAGTTTGTGGCGCTTCATTTCCTGCTCAAGACCGAGTGTCCCGTGTGCCTGCGCCACACGCACACCTATCTGGAGAAGGCTCCCGAGTTGCCGGAGGTCACGCAGGTGTTTCTCAAGCCCGATACCGACGAGGAGATCAAGAAATGGGCCCGCGACATCGCCAAGGAATCGCCGATCTACCGGGACGCGGATGCAGCCTTGGCCAAAAGCTACGGCATTCCGGACGGCTACCAGTTCCACGGACAGGTGGTCCACTTTCCCGCCCTCGTCCTGCTCGGGCCGGACGGGAAGGAGCTCTTCCGCTGCGTGGGCAAGAACAACGGCGACCGGTTTTCCTTCGACCAGTTGAAGACGAAGCTCGTCGAACTGAAGAAGTCTTCGCCTGCCAAAAAATGATTCAAATGTCGCCGTCGGTGGGTCCCGCATCCGGTTGCGCGGGATCGGGGCATCGCCCAATCTCCGGTATGCTTTGCTTTGCCCCGGCGCTGTTTCGTCGCCTGTCCGTCGCGATCGCGGCGACATTCGTCGCGGCCATGGCGGCCATGTCCCCGGCCCGCGCCGCATCGGCCGGCACCAACACGGTTCCCTCCACGGATTCCTTCGCCGGTGTCCTCACGAAACACCTCACGAACAATCTGGTCCGTTATGCCGCGCTCAAGGCGGATAGCCGGGGATTGGATGAGTTCCTCGATTCGGCGGCGGCCGTCTCGCGCAAGCAGTTCGACGCATGGCCGCAGTCCGACCAGATCGCGTTCCTGATCAATGTCTACAACGCCGCCACGCTCAAGCTGGTCACGGACAACTACCCGGTGAAGAGCATCAAGAAGATCGGCGGTTGGTTCAGCACCCCTTGGAAACAGGAGGTCGTCCGCCTGTTCGGGAAGACGATCACGTTGGACGAGGTCGAGCACGGCATGTTGCGCGCGGGTTACACCGAACCGCGGATCCACTTCGCGCTCGTCTGCGCGGCCAAGGGTTGTCCGCCCCTCCGCACGGAGCCGTTCACCGGGGCAAAACTGGACGAGCAGCTCACCGATCAGGGCCGGCGCTTTTTGGCGCAGGCGGAAAAGAACCGCTTCGAGAACGGCATCCTCTATCTCTCGCCCATCTTCCAGTGGTTCAGCGGCGACTTCACCGCATCGAAACTGACCGTCGCCGAGTTCGTGGGACCGTTTCTTTCCGCGGACCAACGGAAGGCCCTCGGAAAGACCGATCCAAAGATCCGGTTTACGGAGTATGACTGGTCGCTGAACGACGCTTCGGCCAAGTAGGCTCGCGAACCTTTGCTCCGAATCGGCCGCCGCCGTAGTCTCCGGCCGATGACCGACGACTCCGTTCCCATCGCGCAGGAGAAGGATCCGCTCGTGGCGGCCTTCCTGCAGCGGCTGAGCGCGGAGAAACATGTCTCGCCCTACACC
>CANJSG010000008.1 GCA_947476875.1 Verrucomicrobiota bacterium
CACCAACGAACTCGTCGTCGCCCAAGTCCGTTACGATTCCACCGCGCCCTGGCCGACCAATGCCAACGGCACCGGGCCGTCGCTCCAGTTGATCGACGCGACGAAAGACAACTGGCGCGTGGCCAACTGGACCTCCGCCACGCCAACTCCCGGCGCGACCAACTCCGTCGCCGCGACGCTCCCCTCGTTCCCAAAAACGTGGATCAACGAACTCCAGCCGAACAACCTGTCGGGAATTGTCGACCGCTTCGGCGAGAAAGAACCGTGGATGGAGCTCCACTACTCGGGAACCAACACGCTCGTGATCTCGAACTTCTTCCTGAGCGACAGCCCGACCAATCTCGGCAAGTGGCCGTTCCCCTCCACCGCCACGATCTCGACGAACCAGTTCCTCATCCTCTTCCTCGATGGGCAGCCCGCCCAATCGTCGGCCACCGAATGGCATTCGTCCTTCCGTCCCTCGACGACCAACGGCGCGCTCTTCCTCAGCCGGGCGTTGAACGGCGCCACCCAGATCATCGACTACGTCTCCTACACGTTCGTTCCGACCAACCGCTCCTTCGGCTCCGCGCCGGACGCGCAATCCGTCGATCGCCAACAGTTCTTCTACGTGACGCCCGGAGCGAACAACAACCCGGCCTCGGCACCGACCCCCGTGGTCATCAGCGAATGGATGGCCGACAACGCCGCGCCCAACGGCTTCCCCGATCCAGCCGACGGGAAGTTCCAGGACTGGTTCGAGCTCTACAACCCGAACACCAACGCCTTCGACCTCTCCGGCTATTTCCTGACCGACACGCTCTCGCAGCCGGACAAATGGCAGATCCCGAACAACACGATCATCGCCGCGAAAGGCTTCCTCATCGTCTGGGCGGACAACGAGCCGCTGCAAAACGGGTTGAACGCCGATCTCCACGCGAACTTCCAGCTCTCGAACGGCGGCGAAGCCATCGGACTCTTCGCACCCGACGGCACGCCGCAGAGCACGGTCACGTTTGGTCCGCAGTTCCAGAACGTCTCCCAGGGCCGCTTTCCCACGGGTAATACGAACCAGACCTACTGGTTCATGACCAACTCGACGCCGCGTTCCGCCAACGCCTACCCGGCGATGAACAACGCGCCTTCGCTCACACCGATCGGCAACCGCACAGTGACCGCCGGACTGACGCTCGCGCTGACCGCGTCGGGCTTCGACGTCGACGCACCGCCCCAGAGCCTCTCCTACTCGCTCGATCCCGGCGCCCCGACCGGCGCGAGCATCAATCCTACGACTGGCTTCTTCGCCTGGCAGACAGCCGCCACCAACGGCCAGAGCAGCGTCCTCGTCACCGTGCGCGTGACCGACGACGGCGTGCCGACCCGAACAGCGACCAGCACCTTCCGCGTCGACGTCATCGGCACGCACCAGATCGCCTCCGTGGTCCGCGCACCCAACGGCAATGTCACCCTGAACTGGCCGTCGCTCGTGAGCCGCAGCTACCAGGTGCAGATGGCGACCAACCTGACGACCTCGGCGTGGTTCAACGTCGGCGGAAACACTCCCGGCACCGGCCAGGCCATGAGTCTGAACGACAACGCACCCACCGGAGCCGAGCGCTACTACCGCATCATCGAGCAGTGAGCGTCATTCATGGGAGTGGTAGGGCGCGTCACTCCGTGCGCGCCGCCTTTGGGTCTCCGAAGAAATGCCATGTTCCGGCGGCTCCTCAGAAAGGACGATCTTCGGTATGGGCTTTCCGCGAGAGGCCGAACAGTCATCCCCCGCCACTTAGGCGGCGCGCACGGAGTGACGCGCCCTACCAACGGTTCAGTGGACTCGCCGTTTGACTCGCGGGAAAACGACGACCAACGTCTGAGCTAAGGGCTATGAAAACGACGATCCTGACCGCAGCTGTGCTTTCCGCCGCCACCGTGTTCGCGAGCGCGCAGACCAATGCGGCGACGGCAAAGCCGGCGTCGTCGGCCACGGCCAATGCCGCCCCTGCCCGCCCCACATTGACGGCGTCGTCTTCGTCCAAATCCGTCGCGGCCGATCCGAAGGGCAAGAAGATCGAACCCTCCGCCGTGAAACGGACCGATGTCATCGAAGGCCGGAACTACAACATCGGCGGAGCCGTTCCCCGCGCCCTCGGTCCCGAGCGTCGGAATCCGCTTCAGCTCCTCAATCCCTTCGCGCCTGTGACGGACCGCGAACGCCGCTTCAGCCAGCGTCCGCCACCCCGGGGCTTCGTCGACGACCGCACCATCGAACCCGTCGGCATCACGATCATCTCGGTGGAGAAGAAGTGAGGTCATCGCAACCTGCGTGTTGGATGCCGTAATCTTTGAGTCCATCCGCAGCGCCGAAGGCGCGGTTGGAGATTAGCCGGCGGCGAGAGCCACCGAACTAACCCGAACGAGATGACCCGCTCTGAAGGGGCGATGGAGAAACGCTCAAAGCCTCCGCCGCTCCTCAAGAGCGGAACTGCTTTGCGGCGGAATCCGGTGGCTCCCGCCACCGGCTAATCTCCTGATGGCCCTCCGGGCCTTATGCGGTTGCTGTGTCCCCATGCCTACCCCGCCAGCCGCACCACGCCCGCTCCCTCAAACACCCGTTCGCGTTGCGCGAGGACGTTGCGGACGACCGTTTCCCGATCCGCGCTAGAAAGTCCCTGAGCAGAAAAATCGCACCCTTAAAGTTTGAGGCTCCCCTATCTCTTTCGGAGGCGTTCTCCTGGATTTCAAGCGATTGGGGTTACTTGCCCGATACGAGATCAGGCTCAGCGGGCTCGCGGTGTTCACCGTCGTTCCAGAAGATCTGTTCCACCATCCTGCCTCCGCGCAGCGTGGCGCGGGACTTCGCGAAGCCGCTGGGATAATAGGCGCGGGAAACGCCATCGGGCTTTCCGTCCTTCAATTCCATCTCCTCGGCGATCGCGCCGTTGTCGTGCCAGCGCCGAAAGACGCCTTGGAATCTCCCTTCGACCACATTGGCTTCAGAAAGCTTGCGGCCATTCGGATGCCACTTGGTCCGCAAGCCGTGGGAGTTGCCGGCGACGAAGTGTTCCTCGACTTGGAGCTGGGCGTTGGTATGCCAGCCGAACGACGGTCCGTTTAGGAGGCCGTTGGAGACGGCGGAGCGGGATTTCTTCGAGCCGTCTTCGTAGGTGTCGAGCAGGAGGCCGGTAAAGGCGTTGGTCGTGCCGGCGACGAGCCAGCGGTCGCCGCGTTGGACGAGGTTGGTGAGATGGAGTTCGGGAAGCGGCGGCGCGTGAGAGGCGAGCTGTTTCGTGAACAGGATGACACCGGCTCCGGCGGCGATGAACGCGCACGCCACGACCAGGCGCCGCTGCGACGGCGGGCTCATTGCACCAGGACCTTGTAGAACCAGATCACGTTGGTCGTGGCCACCTGCGGCTCGATCTGGAGGATGCGGATGTCGGTCGCGTTGAAATTCGCGCGCGGGGTTTCGGATGGGCCGTTGGCCGGGATCTTGAAGGTGGCAGGCGTCCAGTTCGCCAGATTGGTCGAACTGTAGAGCGTGTAGGTGCGCGGGTTGACGACGGTGAACTCGAGCAGGGGCACGCCGTTGGTCCGGGGCACCAAGTTCAGTCGGAAGCCGTCGGCGGGATCGAAGGCGTAGGTGCCGGCGTAATACTCGTTGATGTTGCTGATGCCGTCGTGGTCTGAATCGTCGTTTGGACGGATGTCAGCCAACGTCAGATTGCCTCCGAGCATGGCGATGAGGAGGCGTTCCCAGGCGTCGGGCAGGCCATCGTTGTCGGAATCCTCGCCGAGCGTGAGGTCGATGCGGGTGGAGCCTGCGGGCTGGCCGAGGGTGGCGTAGTTGCCGGCCATCTGGATCGGCAGGTAGGTGACCTGGCCGATCTTGACCTTGAGCCTGAAACCCAGGGTGGGCTTCAGCGCGGTGGCCTTGTAGGAGTCAGGAGCGATCCCGGAATCCATCGGAAGATCGAGGCGATAGTTCACGCCCGGCTCGAGGCCGGGGACGATGGAGCCGGTAATGGTCACTCCGGTGAGCGACTCGAAGATGATCTGCGCGCCCGTGGTCGTAAGCGGCTCGCCGTATTCGTCGCGCACCAGGCCGTAGATGCGGTGGGAGGGCGCGGGCGGGAAGGCGCCGGCAGGGAGGAGGAAAAATGCGAAACTAAAAATCAGAACGCCGAGGGCGGCGACGCGGAGGGCCGGCGTTGATGTTGAATTCTTCATAGGCCTTCAGTTGCCGGAATAGGAGTAGGTGACGAAGTGCAGCTTCACATCGCGCAGCGTCTTGATGAGGCGCTCGAGTCCCTCGTCGGGATCCTTGAGGAGCGTGTGGCCGGGAATGACGAGCTTCCATCGGCTGTTCCAGGCGGAGCGGCCGATGAGGCGGTTGTTGGTGTATTGCGAACGCTGCAATGTGCCTCCGCTTCCGTAGAGGCTGGTGCTGAAGTAGGATGAGCTGGGCACGGGCCGGAAGGACTGGTGCTTGCGGCTGGCAAACAGCGGTTCGGTCAAGGTATCGGCGGACAGGTAGAGCCCGCCGCTCGCGAACGAGGAAGCGCCGATGTTGAAGGGCAGCGGAATGGCCACGTCATCCACGTTGAACTCGCGGATCGCCGAAGCGTCGCCGAGCGGCGGACTGCGCATGGAATCGACGCCCACGGGTATCAGGTAGACATAGGGCGTCGCGGAGAGGCCCAGCGGATCGAGGAACGAACCGTCGGGATCGGACGGGGAATTGCCGCCCGCGCCGCTGTTGGCCGAAGGCGCATCCATGCCGCGATAGCCTTCCATCGCCGCGCCGACGCCGAAGATCTTCGTCGCGAAGGAGGCGGGGTTGAACGAGTGGTCGCCCGAGGCGAGATCTTGGCCGAAGAGGTTCAGTCCATTGGCGATGGTGGTGCTGAACTCGAGGACGATTCCCGGCACGGGCAACCCGTCGCCCCGGCTGATCTGGAGGCAATGCCGGCGGACGTCGGAATCCAGCGTGATGTCGCGGCTGCGGCTCTGTTGGAGGAGGTCCTTCCACGCGGTGTCGCCGTTCGTGTTGGGCAGGATGCGGAAGTTCTCCGTGCGGAGCGACACGGTGGTGCCGTAGGCGTCGGGGTTGTTGAAGCCGAGCCGGGTCTTCACCACGTCCCAGTCGGCCTTCATCTCGGCGAGGGCGCCGGAGAGGCCGGGGTCGCCCGTGTTGCTGCCGGCGAACTGCGGCTCGCCGTTGCGGACGACACCGAGCGCGCGGGCGGCGATGATACGGCCGACGAAGCCCCGGCCCGCGTCGGTGTCGAGCAGTCCGGTTTCGTAGTCGTAGGCGTTGGCCGCGAGCATGGCGTAACGGGCGGCGAGGTCGAAGAGCGTCTTGTAGCGCTCGAGCTTCTCGTTGCGAAAAATCCGGAAGCCGGCGTCGCGGGTGCGGAAGCCCTGCACGAGGGCGGCGGTGCGTTGGCGGGCGACCTCGCGCTCCATCTGGATGCGGTCGCCCTTGGCGACGAGGGCGTCCAGGTTCCGTTGGGCGTCGTCGTAGGCGCGGAGGCCGGCGGTGATCGCGCCATAGTGCGCGCTGACATCGCCGAGGCCCTTAGTCAGTTCGGCCACACGGGTCTTGAGCTCCTGGTCGCCTTCGAGGTCGCCGATTTTCTTAAACTCGATCCACTGGTTGGCGGTGGTTGTGGAGAACTCCAAGGCCTTCAGGAGGGAATCCTTCGTTGCCAGGAGGGCTTCGGAAATGCCGATGCGGACGGCCTTCGACGCCTCGATGGCGGCGCGGGCGGCGGAAGTCATGTCGCCCCCGGCGGCCAGTCCGGCAATGAGCACCTGGGGAAAGGCGTCCTTGATGGACTGGCTGGCGGCGTCGGCGGTCTTATCGATGCCCTGCTGGATGCGCTCGAAGAGGGCGTTGGCGAACTCGGCGGACTGGAGGACCTGGTTCGCGGTGAGCATGTCCTTCTTCAGCTTGTTCACGGCGTCGCTGGACTCGACGTAGGACTTGAAGAGCGAGACCTGCCGGGCGAAGGCGTCGGCGTCGCCCTGCGCGCCGCCCATCGCGGCCTGCACGGCGTTGCGGGCGGCCACGACCTGCGAGATGGCCTGCTGGATCTGGCCGGGGGAAACGCGGCGACCCTTCCACGTCGCGGGTCGCTGGTTGACGTTTCGCGGATCGAAGGTGAATTCGAGGTAGTGCGTGCCGTTGGTGTATCCCGCCGACGTGGGCGGGACGTAGAAGTCGAACGTGGTGGAGAGGAACTCCGGCGTCCACGAGGCCGGCAACTGCTGGATGTCGATCTTCACCGTGGTGGGCCCGTTGCTGGCGGACAGTCCCTGGCCGAAGGCCGCTTCGGGAATCTCGACGTAGGAGTAATGGACCAAATCGGGACCGTCGTAACCCTGCTTGTAGGTTTTGCCGGGGCCGATGTCGTCGGTGTAGGGCGTGCCGTAGAGTTCGATGAGCGTGTTCTTGAAGGCCAGTTCCTGCTGGGCCACGGCGGCCTGGACGCCGGCCAGGGAATCCTGCTCGGAACGCATCAGACGCGTCACGTCCTTGGCGTCGTCGAAGGCGGCGACGGCGTTGTTCAACGTGGACTTGGCGCGGCCGTAGATCTGGTCGAAGTGCGTGCCGTTGTCCGGGCCGACGACGACGTTCGGGTTGATGTCCAGCGCGATGCTGCCCTGCTGGAGGCCGAGCGGGGTCAGGCCGCCCTCGGCGTTGTCCAAGGCGGTCTGGAGATCGGCGGCCATGGTGGCGAGTTCGGTCAACTCCGGCACGGTGGTGCGGTCCACCTTCTGGATGCCTTCATGCGTGGGCACGGGATCGACGGCGGGAATGATGGCGTTGCCAACGACCCAGTTGAGGTAATCGCCCTGGCCGACGCGGCTGGCCCAGTGGTCCATGCCCCAGTAACGCACGGGATTGTTCGTGGAGCCGGAGGAGACGTAGCTGCGCTGGGTGTTGACCCGCGTGGGTGAGAAGTATCCCCAGCCCTTGTCGTGGCCGGGCTGGTAGTCCTTGCGCCACGTCAGGTCGAAGGCCTGGCGTCCGGCGCGGCCGATTGCGGCGGCGGAGGTGGCGAACTTGCGTTCATCCTGGTAGTCGACCGACACGGGCACGCCGAGGACAAGCACGGCCTCGATGCGGGGAACCCAGTCGAAATTCGGGTTCAGCAGGAGCGAGTAGTAGCCCTTGAGCGCGGTGAGGTAATGGCCATAGGCGTCGCCGTGGCCCTGCGGGAACATGCGGGCGGCGTCCGCCGCGTTGATCACGCCGTCGGGCGTGGCGCTGGGGTTTTCCTGGATGTTGTAGTTGAGGGCGTAGATGACCTCGCCCGCGTCGATGCCGCGCGTGTAGTTCCAGACGAGCCGGTTGTAGAAAGGCGGCAGGGTGACACCGGGCTGGAGGAAATCGTCGCGGCCACGGACCAACGCCAACTCCTCTTCGAGCAGCGACGGCACCTGGCCTTTGAAGGCGAAGAGCGCGGTGGCGATGTCCCCGTAGGTGTTGTTCGCGGTGCCGATGCCGATGGTGGGATTCGCGGCGTCCGCCCAGGCCTCGTTCCCGGTCATCATGTAGAGGTCGCTCAGGTAACCGGCGGCGAGGAGAAGGGCGTCGTTGGCCGGACCGTAGTTGTAGCCGGACTCGATGCTGATGGAGCGGCCCCGGCGGAGCACGGTTTCGTAGATCTCGATGAGTCCGTAGTTGTTGACCGTGTCGAGGTTCAACGCGATGTCGCCCTCCCAACGGTGGCCGGCGGAGGTGAGGATGCTGGCGTCGGTGTTGGCCGCGTTGTTGAAGAGGTCGCTCGTCCGCTGGTTGAAGGGATTGATGCCGGCCAGCACACGCTTGATCCAGCCCTCGGCGAGCTGGGGTTTGGTCCACTCGGACCACTGGTTGTAGAGCGGGTGGTTCGTATTGGCGGACTTGTAGCGGAGGACGATGTAGTTGTCGCCAAGCACCTGGATGCCCGCGCCGCCAAGGGTGTAGCGGGGCTGGTTGGTGCCGGCGGTGAGGCTTTGGTAGGAGACGAGCGGATCATTGCCGGCGGGCGGCAATCCGTCCACGGGCGCGGCGATTCGCCATTCGTATTCATACTCGCTGAAGCGTCCCGCGAGGTCGGGCGTGTGTTGGAAGCTGACCAGTTCGCTCAACGGATTCTCGGCCGGAATGACCTTCAGCTCGCCGGGATGCAGCCGGTCTCCGCCGACCTTGAAGATGTGGACCGCGACCGGATCGCCGGGCTGGGTGTTGGCCGTGCCGCCGGCCTCGACGAGCGTGACGTAGCCGCTGCCGGGACCGGTGGCGCTGAGGGCGTAGGAATCCACGGCCACATTGTCGTTGGCCACTTCCGCGAGGTCCTGCACGCCGACATAGACCGTGGCGTTGGTGTTCGGCACGTAGGTGCCCGGCACAGCGGGATTCTCATAGAATGTCTCCATTCCCGTGGAAAGCGCGGCGATCGCGTTGGTCCATTTGGGAAAGTTCACCGCGTCGGCCTGCGGGCAAAGAGCGAAGGCGCTCGCGAGGTCGGAACCACGCAGGACGTTGAGGAGGATGTAGTCCTCGCCGACGATCTCGTCCTTGAACTGTCCGACAAGCACGAGGCTTCCCTTGGTGCCGCGGGCGGGATCGAAGAAGAGGCGTTTGGCGAGGTGCGGCGGGAGGTTCGGGAAATAGACCTTACCCTGATACGATTCGGAACGGACGCTCGCCGGCAATTCCCCCAAACCGAAGGAGGCGATGGCGGAAACCTTTTCGCGGGTCGGGTCGTGCAGCACGACGGACGCGCGGGCGTTGGTGAGGTTGGCGGCGATGGACTGCTGGTAAAGCACGCGCGCCGTCTTCCAATCACGCACGCCGGGCAGGCCGAGCTGGGGATTGGCCAGTGTCAGGCCGTAGTCGATCACGGGCAGCGGCTTGGTGCCGTCCTTCGGATCGCGCTCGGGCCAGACGGGGCGATAGACGATGTCGAGGGCGGGGTCGGTCTTGGCGCGGCCGTTGCCGACGTAGGCGCCGGCGGTGCCGGCGCGGAGATACGGGACGATGCTGCCGGCGGCGGGCGGATTCACCACGCCGGGCCAGGCGAAGCTGGCCTCGGTCTTGTAGTAATACCGCATCGTGAAGCTGTTCGAGGGGTTCGGCGAAAAGGCCAGCGAGGGCGGGCGGTTCGAGAAGCTCACGATCGTGCCCGTGTAGCTGTTCGTGCTGGGCAGGATGAGCGGGCCCTGCGCGAGGGCGGTGCCGCCGTTGGCGACGACGGTGAGCGTGAGGCTGTTCGTCACCCGGCGGTGGTCATAGAGGTCTTCGACGACGACCTGCACGACCCGGCTGCCGAGATCGTTGGTCGCGGGCGTGCCGGCGAGAGTGAGCGGGCTGTTCGTGCTGGTGCTCACGAAGAGCCAGGCCGGGGCGTTCGAGACGGTGAGGCCGAGGTAGTCGGACTCGCGCGAGGCATGGACGCTAAAGGCGAACGGCTGGCCCACGACGGCAGTGGCGTTCGAGAGCGCGGTGAAGGTGCGGTTCGTCGCGACAAAGGAACCGGCGGCGAGCACGGGCAATCCGGCGTGGATACCCCGATAGACCCAGAAGTCCTGATGGCGATCGCGGTAGGTGAACGTCCCGTAGTTCGAGTAGATGCCGCTGGGGCCGTTGGCGGCGTTCCACGCGCCGGGCAGGTCACCATTTCCGCCGAAGGGCTCGGTGTTGTAGTTGGTCGCGCCGTCACCGCTGCCATCGACGGGCTTGGCGAGCAACGGCAGCGGCATCGGCGGCTGGAGCAACTGGCCGGCGGGGACGATGTAGTCGAAGACGAGGCCGGCGGAGGGTTTCTCGCGGAGAACCTTGAAGACCGAGTTGGCCGGACGTCCGTCCCCGGCCGTGAAGTGGACGAGGACGTGCGGCTGGGACGAGGTGGGGAGGTTCAGGTCGTCGCGCGTGGCGTAGGCGGTGCCGCCGGCCATGATGGCGTGCTCCTCGTTGGGGTTGTAGCCGGGCAAGGCCGGGTTGTTCTGGAAATAGATTTTCCCAAGAGCCTCGAACCCCTCGAGCGTTCCGCTGCCTTTCTTGCTGGCGAGGACGATCTCGCGCGGGCTGGTCGGCCACTGCGCGGTGTAGCGGCCGAGGACGGATGGCCAGTAGATGGGAAGGAATCCCTTCGATGCGTCGGCCGCGTTCGCGCCGGCGGTCGGGGCGTTGGTCCGGAACCACCAGACTTCGAGCGTGTTCGTTCCGGGAATGGCGTTGATCGGGATGATCGCGCCGAGGTCGGCGGCGGCGAAGCCGGCGGTGAACGGATCGAGGTAGGCCTGGACGTTGAAGAGCGTGCCGGCGTCCTGGTTGAGGTGGCCGGCGAGGTAGGCGGAGGCGAAGCCGGGTTCGCCGGCGGGGGCGTTGATGCGCATGCCGACATCGACCGGCGCGACCACGACGCGCGGCGCCACGAGGTCGCTCGGCCAGGGCGAGGTGACCGGCGTGGGCGGGACGGGCACCGGTTGCAGGAGGGCGTCGAGGCTGGTGCCGATGGGGCCGACGGCTCCGGGCGGAATCGCTTCGCCCTGTTCGTAGTCGGTGGGGCGGTAAGTGCCGGCGGAGATGCCAGAGCCGTAGGGAAGACTGGACGGGGCCGCGTCGTCGAAGACGAGGTTGAGGCCGGAAACAGTCAGGTCGCCTCCGGTGTCGGACATGAGCGCGCAGACCTGTCCGTTGGGGCCAACGAGCAGGGCGTCGATGTCGGCGGCATACTGGTGGGCGATTCCATTCAGCTTCACCCGGATTCTGGTCACGGGCCCGGTGATTCCCGAGACGGACACCGTGGAGGGATAGGGACTGGCGTTGGCGTTGTCCGCGATGGTGATCGCGCCGCCAGCGAATTCGTTGGTGGTGAGCAGACCGGTGATGGTGTTGGTCGTCTCGACTTGGATGGCCCATGAGCCGATCGATCCCGCACCTCCCCCGAGGTCGTCACGCACGTGGAGTTTCCAGTTGCCGTTTACACCACGGGAACGCGCGGCCTGGTAGAGCGTATTGGTCGCGACGGAGTTCTGGTAGTTGAGGTAGTCGGCCACGGACGACAGGTTCTCGGCGACGGTGCCAACGAAGTTCGTCGTCTTCAGATTCACGTCCAGCCAAGAGAAGACGCGCTCGAAGGCCACGTCCTCCCCGGTGCTGAAGCGGAGCAGCGCGCGGTGGGCGGGCTGCGCGGCCGAGAGGAACGAGTAGTAGCGGAAGGTCTCGGTGAGTTTGCCGCGCACGATGTCCAGCGGGTCCTGGTATGCGATGGCCGGGGCGTTGGATGCCGGCAGCGGCACGGCGGTGGCCTTGGCCTCGTCCTCGGTGGCGACGAGGGGCCGCACGTAGTGGCTGTATTTCGCGACGTTCGCCGGCCAGACGAACTGGTAGCGGCCGAGGAGCGCGGGCCACTTCAACCCGACTTCGCCGACCTCCATCCAATGGACCAGGTAGTCGTTCAGGTTGGCGGTCTCTTTCGTGGCGTAGAGGTTGAGCCGGCCGCTGCCCGCAAGAAACTGCTGGTAGGCGAAGGTCTGTCCGTCGGTCTGCTGGACGGGTTCGGGCGTCAATTCCTGGCGCGTGCCGGGCGCGGGCGGCTCGACCGGATCGCCGAGGTCGCTGGAGACGTCGAGCGGGCTGGGATTCTTGATGACATCGACGATCTCAAAGCCGAGCGATTCGCGGGTGAGGCCGTCGGCCCGGGGATCGCCGAGCAGCTCCACGAAGACACGGCCCTCGCGGTTGTAGGCGAGGATGGCGCCCTGCTGCTGGTCATACCAGAGGGTGCGGAGTTCCTGGAGCACCTGGTTGGTGTTGCCGTCGGTCGGGCTGGTGTCGCCCGGCCCGGCATATTGGAAAGGAACCGTGCGGGGGAAGTTGTTGTTGTAGGCGATGGAGACCGCGCCGATGCGGGCGGCCGGCACCGCGATGGGCTTGCCGAGTCCCCGGAATCCGCGCTCGGTCCAAAACATCTTGCGCGTCGGCTTCACCGGGCTGCCAGAGACGACGTAGCCGGCGGTGAAGAGGCGGAAATAGTTCCCGGCGTCGCTGTAGTAGTTCGTCGCGCCGGTGAGGACGTTGGTGTAGTCGGCCGGTTTGCTGGTTGCGTAGGCGGCCTTGACCCATGTGACCTGCAACGGGCCGGACTGGATGGCATAGACCTTCCGCGAGTGCGGACTCCAGCCATAGGCGGCGTTGGTGTGGCCGTTGGTCGTGTAGGGCTGGGGCAGCCAGTAGGCGGTGTTCGCGATGTTGGTGAGAAGGACGCCGTTCTCGTCCGAGGAGGGAACTTCGACGACGCTGCCGAAGGAGAAGGACACCTGCCGGCTCAGATAGGGCGCGCCGATCTGGCCCCGGCGCAGGACGATGGCGACGGCGCCCCCGGGGAGGTTGTTGGACGTGCCGATGGGCAGGCCCATGGCGAAGGCGACCGTGCCGTTGAAGGCGTTCGAGCCCATGAGCAGGGCCGAGTTGCTCGACACCAGCCAGCCCGCGAGGAGTTGGCCGGGAACCGCACCGTAGGAGATGAAGCCGCGGAACTGGTTCGTGGTGGGCAATAGGACGGAACCGGACGAGTTGAAGTTGGTCATCCGCCCGTCGGAACCGATGTTCGTGTTCACCGTGCTGGTGATGGGCACACCGCGCAGCGACTGGAAGTTGTTCGGCGTGTCGTTCTGGCGGTATTCCAGGGTGGTGACCTGCGCGGCAGCAGGCAGGACCATCCACGCGAGTGCGAGCCACCCGAGAACGAGGGTCGAAAGGCGAAAAAGCCGTTTCATAGGTTTAAAGGGGAAAAACTGGGATGTCGCTACGCCGGCTGCGGCCGGAATGGTGCGGGATACCGCCCGCAATCAGCCAACCCCGCCAGCACCAAGCGGGTTGCTCCACAGCTTGGAAAACCTTGGGAATATGCATAGGGATGGGCTGCAAACTTCGGGGCGAGTCACTACACGCGTATGGGATAGATGCGGACACCCAATTACTGAGTCCGCTTCCAAATCTTCATCAAGCGATTCTTTGGCCGCACTTCAGTCGTCGAAGGCAACGCTTGGATGGCCGAATCAAAATAAGACCTTACAACCCCGTCCGAACTAGAGCCTGAATCGGTTCCGCCGGTTAAATAGTCGACGGAGTTTGCGAAGACACCATCTTGCCCGACCGCGCGGCGCCAATAGTCCGCCTGAACATAAGTAGTGTATCCGGTCAATCGCTTAAGGGCATAGTCCTGAACGCCGTTGACTCGAGATTCACCCGAGTTCCCGCCTTTAGTGCGGAAAAACCCGCCGTCCGTGTATTGCTCCACCCACGTCGTGCCAGGAAAGAGTCCTCCAGGCCTTCGGTTTATCGGGAATGCGGTCGTCTCATCATTAGAATCGACGTCCGGGTATTGCGTATAAAAAATCCCCACCGGATACACCACATCGATCAAAGCGCGGCCGGCAATCATGAGGCTGTTAGCATTCAAATTCTGGACAGTCACATCGCCAGTGTTATCCCGCATAACAATGGCGTTCGCGACGTTAAGGGAGCTAGCCGTGGTGCGGGCGTTGTCCAACATGCCGGAGGTGATCTGGCTCGCATTCAAGCTGGTCAGGTTCGCCCCGTTGCCGATGACGCTGGTCGCGGTGATGGGACCCGCGACGGTAATGCCCGTGCCGACGCTGGTCACGAGGTCCACTCCCGCGCCGTTGACGAGCTTGGCCGCCCGGCCGGCGGAGACGGACTGCTGCGCGAGGAAGGCATACGGCGAACTCAGCAGGCGCAGACGCGGCAGCAGGGTCACGTCCGTTCCGGCCGCGCCGATGCCCTTGACCGTCATCTCGACGTGGCGCTCGGAGGCGGTGTTGGTATTGAACAGGGTGGAGAGGGCGTTCCTGGTTTCGGCCCCGACCGTGCCGCCTTCGCCGAGGAGGATGCTGAAGTAGCCCTTGTCCACGGTGACGGTCTGCTGCTCGGTCCAGAGCTTGTTGCCGGTGGTGGGCGCGTCCCAGATGCGGAAGACCACGTCGTAGTTCTTCGGCGCGTTCGTCGCGAGGGTCACGCCGTTGCCGTCGACGAGGAAGCCCTGGAAGGTCATGCGTTCCGGCGGGCTGCCGTTGGCCTGGGCGTGCGCGGACGAGACGCCCGCGAGGAGGGCCAGGATCAGCAGCAGGGCGGTGGTGGCGGCCCGGAACGGAGCCGGCTGGGACGGGGTCTTGCTCATGGTGGTGCGGTGGGGGTGCGGTGGAAAGTGGCTGGGCGAAATGGCGGAAAGGGTTTCGGACGCGGTGCGTGATCGGTTCATGGGCGGGGTCTTCATGGCGCGAGGGTCAGGGTCGGCACGTGGCTGATGCGGGTGAGGCTGAAGCCGCCGCGGACGCGGTATTCGCGGGCGCTGGTGCCGAGGCCCTTCACCGTGATCGTCTCGAGATATTCGCCCGTCACCGTATCCGCGCCCGCGACCAGGCTGGAGAAATCGTTGGCCGGCGGCTGCACATTCAGGGTGATGGCGCGTTCGACGGTGTAGGATTCGGAGCCGCGCGGCAGCACGTTTGCGAACTGGACGTCGAGGTTGTCGTGGTCCGGATGGTAGATGTGGAGGAAGGGATTCGAGATCCGGTCGTCGTAGTCGACGGTCACGGTCGCGACGAGGTTGGTCTGCGAACCGATGCGGCCGTTGAGCGACCAGACTGTGTTCGTGGTCGTCCAGGGAAGATGGGTGGAGCTGACGCGGCGCGCGTTCTTCAGCCGGGCGGGATCAAGCGCCGATTCGCCCGTGGCCACGACGACATTCGACGATGTGTTCAGACCGACGTAAGTGCGCTGGAGCAGGACGGCGTTGCCGGAGGCCGGACTGTGGACGATCAGGCGCAGCGGATAGGAACGCGGGACCGCGCCCAGCGCGGTGTTCGTTCCCGTGACGACGTAGCGGCCGTTGGGCCCGGTGATGAGCGAGTTGCTCGTGACGGTGATGGCGGTGTTCATGGCGTTGGGCACGACGTAGTCGCCGTTGGTCGCGGTGCCGACGTAGTTGGTCACGAAGCCGTGGGCGTAGGTCTTGAGATATTGCCCGACCTGGGCCACCGCTGCGTTACCGACCCACAACCCGGCGCTCGCCGCCGCCGTGGCCGCGACGGGAATCTCCACCTGCGTATGCCCCATCGAATCGGTGAAGCGCAGGATGCCCGCCAACAGCGAACCAACCGGTGCGGAGATGACCGAGCGATTGAGGCCGAGCACGACGTCCACCTCGGAGCCGGGCTGGTTACGCGGGGCGAGGGTCCAGGTGCGGGCCGTGTTCACCGGCACGTTGGTGTAGCCGTAGGTGAGGTTCGTCGTGTTCAGCGCGCCACGCAGGAGCAGCGGCGGTGCGCCCACGATGGCAGCCTGTCCTGCTGGTGCCGCCTCGGAATCGCCAAGTCGCAACGTGACGGTGAGGCTGACGCTGGAAAGGTTGCGGAGCCGGAGCGTGGCGCTGCTGCGGTCGCTCCCGAAGTCGATCCCGTTGATCCCCGGGCTGACCACTTCGAAAGGCCCGAAGTAGCGGTTGAACACCGTGCCCGACCGCATCCAGAAGGCTTGCCCGCGCTTGACCGGAATCAAGCGGAAGAGCGACGAGGGCACGAGCGCCGGATTGTTCACGCCAAGTTCGCCGCCGGGATACTGGTAGATCTCGGGGGATGGGGACTGGAGTTCGGGCGACTGCCCGAGGAACGCGTCGAACTTGGGCGGGTTATTCGTGACCGTGGGAAAACCGATCAGGTTTAGGCCGGTGATCGTCCATTCATGCCTCGGGGCGACGGGCAGCCCCTTCACTTGCCACACGTAGCTGGGGACGTTCGTGCCGACACGCACCAGATAGGCCATGTCGCCGCTGAGACGTTGGAGCTCGGGGGCGGCTTCGTTGCGCCGCCACGTCGCCCATTCAGGCGCGGCCGTTGGCTGGGTAGGGCTCGCGGTGAAATGCCCGACCGACACCGGGTTCCAGCGCCAGATCTCGAGGATTGGATTGGCCGGGTCCGACGAGATCATTGACGCCAGCGTGGTGTGGTTGGCATCGACGTGGACGAAGACCGCGTTCCAGCCCGGCTTGAGATCGATCGACTGCGTGACCCACTGGGCGCGCGCAGCCACCGTCCCACCGAGGACAAACGCCGCGACGAACCAGGAAAGAAGGCTCGTTTTCTTCATCTTCAAAGGGGCTATCATTTCAGGTTCCTTGCTGTCTCCACCACCGGGAAAACTTTCATAATGGCCCAAGACAATACAAGTCAAAGTCTATGAACATTTACTTTTACCTATTATGTCCTTTTTTCTGACAGATCAGGCCAAGACTCAGGCCACGCTGGACAAGGTGAGCCGGCGCGAGGTGGCGTGAGCCCCGATGGTGAAAGTCGCGGACACGATCGAGAAACATCTGGCCGACCTCCCGGCCCACTGGACCCACGGATGGTTGAGCCCCGGCTTCCTGGAGGGTCTGCACAGCGTCTTCAGCCCGGTGAAACGCAAGGCCCGCGGCTATCGCAGCCGGGATTACATGATCGCCATGCGCTGCTTCGTCGCCGGCAAGCTCTCCCTGCCTTCCAGGCCCAGCCAATGGAAACAGCGAAGAACCTCATTTCAGTCAACGTCGTGACCATTCGGGGGGAACCTCATGTCTAAGGCCCGTTCGCGATCGCCGGCTGGTTCGCCCGTGTCCACTTCGTCCGCCGTTTTTCCATGCCGCCGGGTTGGAATCGGCCCAGGGAACCCCTGACTCCGGAGTTCTCGATCTTCAGATGAAATGACGGCTCATCCGCCGCTCATCCTGGGCGGAATTGCTTTGCGGCGGAACCCGGTGGCTCGCGCCACCGGCAAATCTCCTGATAGCCCTCCGGGCCTTTAACGGTTGCTGCGTCACCCCCCCCCCCTGCTACCCCGCCAATTGCACCACCCCGGCCCCTGCAAACACCCGTTCGCGTTGCGCGAGGATGGTGCGGACGACCGTTTCCCGATCCGTGCCAGCGAGGTTCATGTGGCCCATCTTGCGGCCGCGACGCGCCTCGGCTTTGCCGTAGAGATGCAGCTTCACGCCGGGGTCGGAGAGGACGGCCGACCAGTTGGGCGCGCCCTTGGCCCAGAGATCGCCGAGCAGGTTGGCCATGGCGGCGGCGGGCGCGTTGAGTCCGGTTGAACCCAGCGGCAGCCCGCAGATGGCGCGGACCTGCTGCTCGAACTGGCAGGTGATACACGCGTCCATCGTGATATGCCCGGAGTTGTGGACGCGCGGAGCCAGTTCGTTGACGAGGAGCCGTCCGTCGCGCGCGACGAAGAGTTCCACCGTGAGCACACCGACGACCTGGAGCTTTTCGAGGATGCCGCGCGTGAGTTCCTCGGCCTGGGCGGCGAGCTTCGGGCTGATGCCGGCGGGCACGACCGTCACGTCGAGGATGTGGTGGGCGTGGCGGTTCTCGAAGACGGGAAAGGCCTTGAACTCGCCCGCCTCGGTCCGCGCGGCGACCACGGACAGCTCCATCTCAAAATCCACGAAACCTTCGTAGACAGTTTCCTGACCGTTGAAGCTGGCCAGCGCGGCGGGCGCTTCCTCGGCGCGTTGGATCTTCACCTGGCCCTTGCCGTCGTAGCCGAAGTCCGCCGTCTTGAGCACGCCCGGCGCGCCGATCTGGGCGAGAGCGGCCTGGAGTTCCGACGGCTGTTGCACACGCATCCACGGTGTGGTGGGAAAGCTGTTTTCCTTGAGGAAGGATTTTTCGCGAAGCCGGTTCTGCGTCACGTGCAGCACCTGGCCGTCGGGCCGGACCGGCGCGAATTCGGCCGCCGCCCGCGTCGTCACGGACGGCACGTTCTCGAATTCGAAGGTCACGACGTCGACCTGCCTGGCGAATTCGCGGATGCGGTCGAGGTCGAGATAGTCGGCCACGAACTCCTCGTCCGCGACCGAGGCGGCCGGCGCGTCGGCTTCAGGAGAAAAGATGGCGATGCGGTAGCCGAGATTGCGCGCGGCCAGCGCGATCATACGCCCAAGCTGGCCGCTGCCGAGAATGCCGATGGTAGAACCGGGAGGAATCGGACGCGTCATGTCAGGACTTCGGGGGAAGGGTGCAATCGGCGAGAACCTTGGCGGTCTGCTGGGCGCGGAAATCTTCGTAGGCCTTGCGGAACTGCGGATGTTTGTTCCCGAGGATGGCCGTGGCGAGCAGGGCCGCGTTGGTGGCGCCGGCTTTGCCGATGGCCATGGTGCCCACGGGCACGCCGCCGGGCATCTGCACGATGCTCAGAAGCGAATCCATGCCGTGCAGGGCCTTCGATTCGACCGGCACGCCGAGCACGGGCAAGGCGGTCTTGCTGGCGCACATTCCCGGCAGATGGGCCGCACCACCGGCTCCGGCGATGATGACTTCGAGGCCGCGCCCGGCCGCGGCGGCGGCGTATTGGAACAGCAGGTCGGGCGTGCGATGGGCGGAGACGACCTGGGCCTCGAAGGGCACGCCCAGCGCCTCAAGCTGCGCGGCGGCGTGCTGCATCGTGTCCCAATCGGACTTGCTGCCCATGATCATCCCGACAAGCGGTTGCGGCTTTGGTTCAGCCATAAGTTGGCCGGGACATTAGGAAACGAAGCGCGCGCACGTCGAGGACCGCCTTCAATCGCCGTCCCCGGGTTCCGGCAGAAAAAACGCAAACGCCAACGCCGGAATGAAGAGAAGCCCGACAACCAGCAAAGCAACCCTCAGGTCGGTCACCCCGGCGTAGAGCCCGAAGAAGACAGTGCCGAACGCGGCGAAGATCCGGCCGATATTGTAGCAGAATCCCGCGCCCGTCGTCCGCAGCAAGGTCGGGAAAAGCGGCGGGAGATACATGGTGAACAGGCCGAAAACCCCGGAGCAGAACCCGATCAACGGAAGCCACCAGAGCAGTTCCTCATGTGTGCGCGGCACCGCGAACGCCCCCGCGAACGCTGCAATGAACAACGTAAACAGGATTCCGATCGACTTCCGGTAGCCGAGCTTCTGCGCGAGGAACGACGCGAAGAAGTTCCCGACGATGGACACGGCGATGACGATGAAAAACGCCTTGCTCACGAGCTTCTGTTTCTCGGGCGCCGTCCAACCCGCAAGCTCCGGCAAAGCCCGGAGATGCTGGGGATGCCAAAACATGAACGCCCACCAGCCCGTCAGCGAGAACGCGCACACGCCGATCACCAGCCAGGTGTTTTTCGAAACGGGCGGCCGGAACAAATCGGTCAGCCTGGGGGCGACTGCGCCGACCCGGGCCTTGTGCCATTCCTCCGGTTCGGGCACGTGGCGTCGAATCCAGAAGACGAGAAACGCCGGCAACACCCCGACAAGGAAGACATAGCGTTCGAAGTGGCCATCCTTCAGTCCCTGCGGCAGCGCGTCCCACATTCCTGCCGAAAGGTTCCCTTTCAAAAAGGCCGGCAGATCCGCGATCAGATAAACCGCCAGACATGCCAGCAGCACGCCGATGTTCACGCCGGTTTGCAGGACCCCGGCGATCCACGGACGCCACCTCTTCGGCCACGTTTCGGAAAGCAGGCTGGCACCCACAGCCCATTCGCCACCGATACCAAGCGCGGCCAGGAACCGGCAGATCAAGAGCTGCCACCACGTCTGGCAGAAGAACGACAGGCCGGTGAACAGCGCGTAGGTCAGGATTGTCAGGCTGAGCGCCTTGGAGCGTCCGAGTTTGTCGCCGAGCCGTCCGAAGAATCCGCCGCCCAAGGCCCAGCCGATCAGGAATGCGGCCTGGATCCACGAACTGTATTGCTTCACGATCGGATCACCCGGGTTGTCCACAGACACCAACTGTGCGACGAACGACGCCGCGACCAGCGTGTAGAGGTGCATGTCCAAACCGTCGAAGAGCCAACCAAGCCACGCCGCGATGCCGCTGCGCCATTGCTGGGGTGAAAGCGTCTCGGCACGGGCCGGCGCCGCGGTGGGATCAGACTGGGACATGCCTCTAGCTAGCCTGCCCGGGCCGCTCGAATAAAGACCTTCCTTGCACACATGCCGACGAAAAACTCGGCCGCAAATCCAGGAACGCCCGATCCGGACAAGGCGCCGCCCCTTTTGGGCAAGGGCGGGAAAAAATTCGAAAGAGGCGCTGGGTGGTGGAGCCGACAGGGATCGAACCTGCGACACCCACAATGCCATTGTGGTGCTCTACCAACTGAGCTACGACCCCAACCAGCGGCGCGCACACTAGGCACGGAGGTTCGCCTGTCAAAGGCTTATTTCCGACGCCAGAACTGCCGAGAAAATGGAGCCGGTTTTCGGGATTGGGCTGCTTGACCCGATTCGATTTCAATCCGATGCCCGTTTCTATTGGGCTTTAAACACATTTCAAACCCCGCCCCACCACCGCTGGACACCACTCCGAAACCACTCCCACTGACAGTTCTACGGGCAGTCCAGGCGGTGCCCCCGGCATTTCAGGGGCGCACCTCAGAAAAAATGGTTTCCGGGCGTGAAGCCCCAAAGCCCCCGGCAAAGACAGGCCACGGACTCCGGATCGTCATGTGGGCGGGGTTGCTCAAGCGCCTAGCGCACCCATCCGCTTCCCGGGTCCGCGCGGCGAGCCGGGTGATGGGCCCGATGCGCCGACGGCCAGTCGGACCGGCCTGCCATCGAGGATTGCCGCCGCGGCCGCCCAGCCGGAAAGCGCCGCACCTTCGACACGCGGACCCGCGAAGGCGTCGCCGGCGAGCACGAGCGGCGGGCACCGGCTCACGAGCACGCAGGGCTCCGGGTCGCAGCAGATCGGCTTGCTGTAACGCCAGGCGTGGACCTGGAAGGTCTTGACCGCTGCGCCGAGCCATTTCGCAGCGGCCTCAATCAAACCGTGGCCGCTTTCCTGCCGGTCACGGTCCCAATGCTCCAGGCTGAACGCATGCGTGGCGTGAATCGTCACGGATGGCTCGGCGGAGATTCCTTTCAACTGATTGTCCGCGAGCCACGCGATTGGTCCGTCGGCAGGCGTGAGGCCGCCGGGCGGCGGGATGCGCGACGGACCCTCGAGCACGGCCATGACGGCGAGGCAGCGCTCGTATTCGATGGCGGCGAGACGCGTCCGCATTTCTGGCGCGAGGACGATGCCGCCCGCGTCCAGCAGCGCGAGCGACTGCGGCACGGGTGGCGTCAGCACCACGGTTCCGACGGTGAAACTGCGGCCCGTCGTGGTTTCCGCGTGCCAGCGATCGCCGGCGCGGCGCAGGGCGGCTACCGGGGTTTCCAAGAGCATATCCAGTCCGAGCGCGAGATGCTTGGCCACGGCGGACATCGCGGGCTTTCCGCGCCAGCGCGCGTGTCCGTCCGCAGCGCCCGCAAAACCGCGGCACCATTCCTCCATCGCCCCGTTCTGCCGACCCCGCTCCAGCACGGCGGCGAAGCGCGGGTCGCGCGTGGTGATGAATTGCGCTCCATGGTCGAACGTCGCGCCATCGATCCGCCGGCTCGCCAGCCGTCCGCCCACGCCGCGGCCCTTGTCGAGCACGAGCACGCGGAGACCCGCGCGTTGCAGTTCGGCCGCGGCGGTCAGCCCGGCCATGCCCGCGCCGATGACCAGCACGTCCGTGTTTTCTCCGGTCTCGTCCATCATGGGCTCCAAGCTCCAGCCCGGAGGCACGGGACGCAATGTGGGGAGCACGGATTTCACGATCGCTCCGATCCGCGCCGAACGACCGGGGTTTGCAGCGGAACATGGAAACCGTATGATCACGCCGTTGAACTCCGTCCTTATCCTTTTCTCCGCCCTCTCCTTTCTAGGATACGGCTCGGCGTGCTTTGTGTCCCCGTATATGAAGCGGGAGTTCGAGCGCTACCGGCTTGGATCGCAGCGCACGCTGGTCGGCGGACTGCAGGTGGTTGCCGCGATCGGGCTGCTGGGGGGCCTGGGCGAACCGTGGATGGGACGCGCGGCGGCGGCCGGGCTTGCGCTGATGATGCTGGTCGCAGTCGGCGTCCGCATCAAAATCAAGGACTCGCTGCCGCAGACGATTCCAGCGCTCGGCTATCTGGCGCTGAACGTCTACCTGGGCCTGGCGGCGTTCTGATCCAAACCCCTCGGCTACAGCAGCGCGATGGCCGCGCACATCGCGAGGACGGCGATGGATGGCAGGGCTTTCTGGATCGGATCCTTCACTTTGAGATGCATCACGAACGCCCCCAGCATCAGCACTCCCAACCCGACCGCCGCCGGTTGGGCCACGCCGTGGATCCAGATGGCGGCGATGAGCGCGAGCGCCAGGCCCACCTTGAGCACGCCGACCACGCACATGAACCAGAACGGCAGGCCGTAGGCGGCGAACTCCTCGCGCAGGCTTTTGGCGTTGCCGCCGCGAAACGGAGTCGACCGGCCCGCCCGGAGCGTCCAGACGTTCAGGATCCCGAGGGCCACGATCAACTGGAGGGAGATGAGGAGATAAGCCACGGTGTTGCTACAAAAATGCCCGGCCCGACCAGCCCGGACAGGTGGGAAACTGCTTCGCGTCGTCGGCCGCCGCAAGCGAATCCCCCTTCAACCCAACCGGCGCCGACGAGCCCCGCCCCGCCCGTCGCCAAAGGGCCCGAATGCGGCTTCCGGTTTTCCCGTGCACATTTACAAGGCGCACTGCGCCACCCTCGGCCGTCGACCGCTTCCGCAACGGATTTGGTTGCCGCAATAGCCAGAATGAGCATCACGGCTGACCGGGATCCGACGGCCTTGTCATTCGATAACACGACGGGCACCATCCAACATGATCCCCAACTAAACAGAGGCGACACCGCAAACCGATCTCCGGCCATGCAACTGAAATTCGACTGGCTGATCCTGCTGGAGACCCTCCGCCTGAAGGAAAGGCTCATGGCCAACCCGAACGACCGGGAGGCCTTGAAATTCTTTGCCGTGTCAAAGGAGTCGAAAGACGCCCGCAAAAAAGCATGAGTCGCGGCGCTGCAACCGATGCCCTTCGCCACCCGCGCGACTTGGTGCTTATTTTTGGAAACCCGTTGGATGCGAAGTCTGCGGCCTTTGACGGCTTCGACCCGGAGCTCGACGCCGTCTGGATGGGCGAAGCAGCGGAAGAACCAAACCACGTCTGGGCGCACCAGGCGAACATCGCGCTGTTCATCGCGGCCATGCGCCACTTCCGGGATGGGTTGCGGAAGCGTGGTTTCACTGTGCATTACCGGGCGCTGGACGACCCGCCCAATACGGGCACGCTCGCCGAGGAATTGCTCGCGGTGGCCAGCCGTTTGACCCCGCAGAAGCTCATCGTCGTTCAGCCAAGCGAATGGCGGATGGAGCAAAACTTGAACACCGCCGCGCGCCAGCTTGGATTGGAACTGGAGGTTCGCGCCTGCCGCCCCACAGCTGCGGTTTAGAAACCCATGACACCGCCTCAATTGAACCTTGGCCGCCGCCGTCTATGGCTCGGCATCACGAACGTCGGCTTCTGGGTGCTGGTCTCTGCCGTCGGCCTTTACTGCATGGTGAGTGGTGAGACCAGCGGCATGGGCCTCGGTCTCCTCGGTGCAATATTTGTGACCGTGATCGCGACACAGGCGGTGTTCGATTTTGTCGGGGGCAACAAGCTGATGCCCGGACCCGGTCCGTCAGTGACGAATTTCCTGCGCGGCTGGGTGCGTGGCGTTCTAGTCCACACGCTCGTGTTGGCCGGTGTTGGATTCGCGAGTGCGATCAGCCTTCGATACACGGGAGGATTCGGCGCGGGAATCGTCCTTGCGATGGCAGCGCTGGTGTTCGGACGGCGGCAACTCCTGCGCGCCGTCGGCGGCGGCGTGGTCATGGAGATCGCGCACGATGGAGAAACAATCGTCATTGCAGCCATCAACGACCCGGCCTTCACCGGCGGGGTCGCCGGGCTCGGCCGTCGCGCGAAAAGTCTGCTGCCCGCGAGCTGGATGGAGACTTTGCCAAAGCCGGAACTCGCTGCCGAATCGAGCCGCCGCCGTTGGCAGATCGCAAGCGCCCTCCCTGCCCGCGCCTTCTTCCTCACCCTGTGCTGGAATCTGCTCGGCACTTTCATCGGCACCCAAGTCTTCCAACTCGCCGAACGCCCGCCATCCGTCGCGCTGATCGGTCACGCGTGCTGGATGACGCTGTGGGCCTTCGCCAGCCTGCTTGTGCTGCCCGCGCTCAGTCGCAAGGCTGTCCTCGCCGCCGATCGTGCCGCTGCCGATTCCGGCCACGCAGTTCGCGCATTGATTAACCGCTTCCCCGACCTCGTCGGCGAAAACGGCAGCCCCAACGCCGCCTTGCAGACCATCTTTTATCCCGTGCCGTCGGCGGAAATCCGCCTGCGCCAGCTCGCGCAACCATCCACAGGCTTCATCCCCGGCAATCTGGCGCGCAACAATCTCTACTACTCTCTGGCCACCTTCACGCTGCTCGGCCGCGCCGTTCACTGCAACGTCGGCCGGCCCGCCCTCTGGGTCTTTCCACCGTCGGCGTGAAGCGTATGGCGACGTCGAAAAAGCGCGTGCTCATCGTCGGAGGCGGATTGGCCGGGCTCGCCTGTGGCGTGCGGCTGCACGAAGCCGGAGCGCGGCCGGTGATTGTTGAAGCGAGCGACGACGTTGGCGGGCGCGTGCGGACCGACGTGGTCGATGGCTTCCGGCTGGATCGCGGCTTTCAGGTCTATCTCGACGCGTATCCGGAAGCCGGAAAATTCCTGGACCTGCCGCGCCTCGATCTGCGGCCGTTCAAGCCGGGTGCGCTCGTTTATCGCGATGGCCGTCTGCACCGGGTGATGGACGTTTTCCGCGACCCGCGCAATTTGCTGGCCAGCGCGCTCGCGCCCGTCGGTTCACTCGCCGACAAGCTGCGGGTGGCCGCGCTGAAGTGGCGCATCAGCCGCTCGACCCTCGAAGACATCGCCGCCCGCGAAGACCTCACAACCGAGGCCTACCTCCGTCGCGCGGGCTTTTCGTTCCGGATGATCGACGTATTTTTCCGCTCCTTTTACGGCGGCATTTTTCTGGAAAGGGACCTCCGCACTTCGAGCCGGATGTTTGAGTTCACTTTCAAGATGTTCTCGCGGGGAAGCGCGACACTGCCTGCCATGGGAATGCAGGAGATCCCGCGCCAACTCGCCGGCCGCTTGCCGGCGGACGCGATCCGTCGTGGCACGCCGGTGACGGAGGTTCAGGCGGGAAAGATAACGCTGGCGACTGGCGAATGTCTCGAAGGGGATGCCGTCGCCGTCGCCGCCGATGCCACGACCGCCACGCGCTTGATCCCCGGCCTCGTAGCCAAAGAGCCCGAATGGCGCGCGGTCACCGGGCTCTATTTCGCCGCAGAAAACTCGCCGATGCGCGAAGCCATCATCGCCCTCAACGGCACTGGCCGCGGCCTGGTCAATAACGTCTGCGTGCTCTCCGACGTCGCGCCCGCCTACGCACCGCCGGGTAAGGCGCTTGTCTCCATCTCCGTCCTCGGCGTGGCTGCGGTCCCGGATCTTGAAACGAAGATCATCGCGGAACTCGAACCCTGGTTCGGTCCGGAAGTGCGCGGCTGGCGACACCTCCGCACCGACCGGATCGAGCGCGCCCTGCCCGAGCAGCCACCCATCACTAGACCGCTCGGACCGTGCTTTCGGGAAATCGACGGCATCTTCGTGTGCGGGGACCACCTCGCCAGCGCGTCCATCGAGGGCGCGATCATTTCCGGCCTCCGCACCGCGGACGCCGTCCTCGGTTAGGCGGCTGGCGGGACGGTGGCCTTTGCCGGCGCCCAACCCGGGGGCACGGATTTCACTCGTTAAACAAAAGAACCGGCGGACCTTGCGGCCCGCCGGTTCGAAACGTTCTGGAGCGAGGGCTCAGACCACGAGGAACGGGAACACCTTCTCGGGGTTCACGCCGAGGTCCTTGATGGCTTGGGCCACGACCTTGCGGTCGATGGCGCCCTTCTTGGCCAGGGCGTGGAGCGTGGCGACGGCGGTGCATTCGGCGTCGATCTCGAAGAAGCGGCGCAGGTTCTTGCGGCTTTCGCTGCGGCCAAAACCGTCGGTGCCGAGGCTGGTCAGACCACCGGGAACCCATTGGCCGATCTGGTCGGCGATGAGCTTCATGTTGTCGCTCACAGCAACGAACGGGCCGGTTTCATTCTCCAACAGCGCGGTGACGAGCGGCTTCTTCGCGGGCTCGGTCGGGTGGAGCATGTTCCAGCGTTCGGCGTTGAGCGCGTCGTTGCGGAGGCGCTTGTAGCTGGTGGCGCTCCAGACGTCGGCGCTGACGCCGTATTTCTCGGCGAGGATGGTCTGGGCCTTCAGCGCCTGCTGCATGATGGAGCCGCTGCCGAAGAGGTGGGCCTTGAGCTTCAGCCCGTCGGCGCCGGGCTTGAACTTGTAGAGGCCGTCGAGGATGCCCTGTTCGCAGCCTTCGGGCATCGGGGGCATGGTCATGTCCTCGTTGTAGAGGGCGATGTAGTAGAAAATTTCTTCCCCGTCCTGATACATGCGCTTCAAGCCGTCGCGGATGATGACGGCGGTCTCGAAGTCGAACGCGGGATCATACGCCATGATCGTCGGGACGGTGCCGGCGTGCAGGAGGCTGTGGCCGTCCTGGTGCTGGAGACCTTCGCCGTTGAGCGTGGTGCGTCCGTGGGTGCCGCCGAGGAGGAAGCCCTTCGTCCGGGAATCGGCCGCGAGCCAGATCTGGTCGCCGACCCGCTGGAACCCGAACATCGAGTAATAGATGTAGAACGGGATCATGGGCACGCCGTGGTTGGCGTAGGCCGTGCCGGCGGCGACGAACGACGCCATGGCGCCGGCTTCGCTGATGCCTTCCTCGAGGATCTGCCCGTCCTTGGCTTCCTTGTAGTAGGAGTTGGTGTCGCGGTCGACGGGTTCGTAGAGCTGGCCCTTGGACGAGTAGATGCCGAACTCGGCGAACATGGGGTCCATGCCGAAGGTCCGGGCCTCGTCCGGGATGATTGGCACGACGTATTTTCCGAGCGTTTTATCGCGGAGCAGATTGCGGATGATGTTGACGAAACCCTTGGTCGAAGAGCCGCTAGGGATGGGTGTTCCCTTAAGAGCCAGCTTGAAACTTTGGGAGTCGAGGCCGGGGATCTCCAGCTTGGGCGCGCGCACGGTGCGCTGCGGGAGGTAGCCGCCGAGGGCCTTGCGGCGGGCGTGGAGATACTTCATCTCCGGCGCGTCCTCGGGCGGACGGTAGAACGGCATGTCGGCGATGACCTCGTCGGTCAGCGGAATGCCGAAGCGGCCGCGGAACTCGCGAAGTTCCTTTTCGTTCAGTTTCTTCTGCTGGTGCGTGATGTTGCGGCCCTCGCCGGCTTCGCCCATGCCGTAGCCCTTGACGGTCTTGGCGAGGATGACGGTGGGTTTGCCCTTGGTGTCGGCCGCGGCCTTGAAGGCGGTGTAGACCTTGAGCGGATCGTGGCCGCCGCGGTGCATCTTGGTGAGCTGCACGTCGGAGAGATGGTCCACCATGCGGAGCAGTTCAGGATACCTGCCGAAGAAATGCTGCCGGATGTAGGCACCGGTCGAGACGGTGTATTTCTGGAAGTCGCCATCGACAGCCTCCTCCATGCGTTTGAGCAGAAGTCCTTGGTGGTCCTTTTTGAAGAGCTCGTCCCAATCGGAACCCCAGACGACCTTGATGACGTTCCAACCCGCGCCACTGAAAACGCCTTCCAGCTCCTGGATGATTTTGCCGTTGCCACGGACGGGTCCGTCGAGGCGCTGGAGGTTGCAGTTAACGACCCAGCAAAGGTTGTCCAACTTCTCACGGGCGGCGAGGGCGAGCGTGCCGAGGGTTTCGGGTTCGTCGGATTCGCCGTCGCCGATGAAGGCGTAGACGCGGACCTTGTCGACCGTCGGATGCAGGCCGCGCGCCGTGAGGTAGCGGAGGAACCGGGCGTGGAAGATCGAGCAACTCGGCCCAAGTCCCATCGAAACGGTGGGGAACTGCCAGAAATCCGGCATCAGATACGGATGCGGATACGAGCTGAGCCCACCGCCTTCGGCCAGTTCCTGACGGAAGTTCTGGAGATGCTGCTCGGTCAGCCGGCCTTCGAGAAAGGCGCGCGCGTAGTTGCCGGGGGTGACATGGCCCTGGAAGTAGATCTGGTCGCCGGGGAAATCGGCGGTAGGAGCGCGGAAGAAATGGTTGTAGGCCACTTCATAGATCGTGGCAGCGGAGGCGTAGCTGGAGATGTGGCCTCCTACGCCGATGCCCTTGGCGTCGGTGTTGGCGTTCACGACCATGGCCATGGCGTTCCAACGGGCGTAGGACTTGATCTTGCGCTCCAGTTCGCGGTCGCCGGGATACTCGGGCTCCTGGTCCACCGGAATGGTGTTGCAGTAGGGCGTCTGCGTGGTGACGGGCGCCTGCACGCCGGCTTGGCGGAGGCGTTGGAGGAAACCGTCGAGAAAGCGGCCCGCGTTCTCCGGCTCCTGGTGGAGCAGCATGGATTCGAGCGCGTTCTCGAGTGAATCGATCCATGCCTGCGATGGGTCGCCATTGCCACGGCCGTTCTGGGCGGCAGCGCTCTTGCTGGAGGACTTGCGGGCGGGGGTGTCAGACAAAGTCATAACTTATTAACGGTTAAAATGGCTTCGGCTAGGAGCCCCCGCAAAGGTTTTCTCGGCACCAAGAGCCGTGCTAACCGGGGTCATTAGCGCCACCGCAGGCGGAATTCCGAAGCGCGAAGGCCAAAGGCCAAGTTGGTGGGGCGAAAGCTCCCGCCGAGCCGCCTTGGGATAAACGAATGACCGAAAGGGCGCTCGCGGGAAGTTCACGGCAAAGGACGGCCGATTCGGCGAGCCGATCTGGCCGGGTGGTTTTAAGTCGACGCAGCGGCGGCTCGGCGGGAGCCGTCGCGCTCCCTGCGACGGGACCTCGCCCTCGTGGATGGACCATCCTCCACGGTCCGCCCGGATTTTGGCCTTCGGATTTCGCCATTCCCTTCCAATCTTCCCGGGTGACGTTGCTGGACCTCACTTTGCCGACCGCGGCTGAGAACCTCGCCCTCGACGAGGCGTTGCTCGACGTCTGTGACGCGGGCGGGCCGGAAAGCCTGCGCTTCTGGGAATCGCCGGAGCGGTTTGTGGTCGTGGGCTACGGCAACAGGATCGCCACGGAAGTCAACGTGGCCGCATGCCAGGATGCGGGTGTTCCCATCCTGCGCCGCTGCAGCGGTGGCGGCACGGTCGTCCAAGGCCCGGGCTGCCTGAACTACAACATCGTCCTCCGGATTCCCGAGGAAGGTCCGCTGGCCACGGTCACGGGGACGAACCGTCTTGTGATGGAACGGATGCGCGAAGCGCTTCAGCCGTTGATCGCGTCGCCTGTCGTCGTCGAAGGCCACACCGATCTCGCGATGGAAACGGCCGCCGGACTGCGCAAGTTCTCCGGCAACGCGCAAAGGCGCCGTCGCTCGGCCCTCGTTTTTCACGGCACGCTTCTGCTCGCGTTTAATTTGGGGAACATCGCGCAGTTGCTCGCTCATCCCACGGCGGAACCCGGTTATCGCGGGCGCCGCAGCCACCTCGACTTCGTCGCCAATCTCGGGATCCCACGTGGCGCCGTGACCCGCGCGGTGTCCGCCGCGTGGGGGGCATCCACGCCGATGGCGTTGCTGCCCGACATCTCGGCCGTCGTGGCCAAGTATCGTTCGGACGAGTGGAACCGTCGGATTTGAGCCGCAGTTTCGGCGCAGAATATCCGAGGTTCTCCGCTTCTCTTGTTGAATGCGGTTTCAGGGAGTAGCTCTAATCCTGCATCTCATGAAACGTTGGCTTTCAATAGCTCTGGTCATTGCCGGTCTGGCCTCCGCCGAGGCCAAGGTGTCGCCGGGCGATCTCGCAAAGCTGCCGCCCGCCGCCGCCCAACCGGTCGACTTCATCCGCGACATCCAGCCGATCCTTGAAAAGAAGTGCCTGCAATGCCACGGGCGCGGCCATGACAAGGGCGGCTTCCGGCTCGACGACCGCGCCCTGCTTCTCGGCGAATCGGATTCCGGCAAAGCCGTCTTGTCGGGCAAGAGCCGCGACAGCTATCTGATCCATCTCGTGGCGGGACTGGAACCCGACAGCGTCATGCCGAAAAAAGGCGGCAAGCTGAGCTCCGAACAAGTCGGACTCCTGCGTGCCTGGATCGACCAGGGCGCCTCTTGGCCAAAGGGAATTTCCTTCGCGAAGCAGCCTCCGCGAAATCTCCACCCGACCGAAGTCGTTTTACCCAAAGCCAAAGCAGGCGAGAACCCGATCGATGTCCTGCTGAAACCCTATTTTAAGGCGAACAAAGTCCAGCCCGGCGGAGCCGTGGATGACCGGGTGTTCGCGCGCCGGGCCCACCTCGACCTCGTCGGCCTGCTGCCTGAGCCGGCGGAATTGGAGACGTTTCTCAACGACCGCAGCCGGGACAAGCGCGAGAAACTCATCCGCAACCTGCTCGGTGACGACCAGCGTTACGCCGAACACTGGCTCACGTTTTGGAATGATCTTCTCAGGAACGATTATCGCGGCACCGGCTACATCGACGGCGGCCGCAAGCAGATCACCCAATGGCTCTTCTCGTCGCTCAAGACGAACAAGTCCTACGACAAGTTCGTCGCCGAGCTGGTCCATCCCAAGCCCGAGACGGAAGGCTTCGCCAAAGGCATCGTCTGGCGCGGCGTGGTCAACGCCAGCCAGCTCCCGCCCATCCAGGCCGCGCAGAACATCTCGCAGGTCTTCATGGGCGTGAACCTCAAGTGCGCCTCGTGCCACGACAGCTTCATCGACGACTGGAAACTCTCCGACGCCTACAGTTTGGCGGGCGTGTATTCGGACGGGCCGTTGGAATTGGTCGAATGCGACAAGCCGCTCGGCAAGAAGGTGAAGGTCTCCTTCATCTATCCCGAGCTCGGCGCGCTCAACACCTCGACCAACAAGGCCGAACGCACCGCCCGCCTCGCCGAAGTGATGACCAGCCGCGAGAACGGCCGTCTCTCCCGCACGATCGTGAACCGGCTATGGCAGCGCTTCTTCGGCCACGGCCTCGTCGCGAACGTCGACGACATGGAACAGGCCGCCTGGCATCCCGAACTCCTGAACTGGCTGGCCGAGGACTTCGTGGCCCATGGCTACGACCTGCGCCACACCATGGCGCGCATTCTCTCGTCGCGGGCCTACCAGTCTGAGGCGGCGCTGGAAGGTGCGGCTCCGGAGAAGACCTACGTCTTCCGCGGTCCCTCCGTGCGGCGCCTGAGCGCGGAGCAGTTCGTTGACGCGGTCTCGCAGCTCACCGGTCTCTGGCGCGACAAGCCGGTGAACGACTTCAAGTTCACCACCAACCAACTAGCCCAGTTGAAGGACCGGACCCGTTCCGCGCTCGTCCCGGCCGATCCGTTGATGGTCGCTCTCGACCGACCCAATCGCGAACAGGTCGTCACCGTCCGGCAATCCACGCCCACCACGCTCCAAGCCCTCGAACTCACCAACGGCGGCACGCTCAACGACACGCTCAAACGCGGCGCCGCCAAACTCGCGTCATCGGGCGATACCAGGACGTTGGTCCAGCAGACCTACGTCAAAGCTTTCAGCCGAAAACCCGGTTGGACCGAACGCCGCACCGCCAGCCAGCTCGTCGGCGATGGCAAACCCACTCCGGCCGGCACGGAGGACTTCCTCTGGACCATCGTCATGCAGCCCGAGTTCCAGCTGATTTACTGAGACCCTCTGAGGAAACCCATGAAACCCATCCTTTCCCGACGCGACTTCCTCAAGACCGCCAGCGCCGCCACCTTGGCCACGCTCACCACCGGCGCGCCGCGCGCGCTCTTCGCCAACGACGAGCTGGAGAAGATCAAGTCCACCGCCGACACCGTCATCGTCCTCTGGATGGCCGGCGGCATGGCCTCGACGGAGACCTTCGATCCGAAGCGCTACACGCCCTACGAGAAGGGCCTCGATCCCAACCGCGTCCTCAGCACCTTCCCGTCGATCGACACGAAGGTGGACCACATCAAGTTCTCCGAAGGCCTCGAGAAGACGGCCGCCGTCATGGATCGTGGAACGCTCATCCGCACCTACACCGCGGCCGACCTCGGGTTCATCCTCCACTCGCGGCACCAGTTCAACTGGCACACTGGCTACACCCCGCCGCAAAACGTCCATTGCCCGCACCTCGGCGCCTTCATCGCCAAGACTCTCGGCCCGCTCAATCCGGCCGTGCCGGCCTTCATCAACATCGGCCAGCGTTTTGACCTAGGCGAAAGCGAGGAGCTGAAGTCCTTTACCACCGCCGGATTCCTCGGCAGCGAATACGGCCCGTTCAACATCCCCTACCCCGACCAGGCCGCCGAAGCCGTGCGCCCGCCTGCCGGGATGACCCCGGGCCGTTTCGAGGACCGGAACAAGTTCTACAAGAAACTCCTCTCCGCCTCGCCCGTCGGGAAACACGGCAGCGACTACCAGAAGGAATCGCTCCTCCGGTCGATGGACAACGCCCACCGCCTGCTCAGCTCGCCCGCCGCCAAGGCCTTCGATCTCGCGCTTGAGCCCTTGGAGAACATCCGCAAATACGCGCCCGGCTATGAACCCGGCCAGCGCTTCAACGCCTCGCTCGACCGTATGGGCGCGCAGTATGAGGCCCAGAGCGTCGGACGTTTCGGCCTTGGTTGCTTACTGGCGCGCAGGCTCTGCGAAGTCGGCGCACGCTACATCGAGGTGACCACGGAATATATCCCGTTCCTCAACTGGGACACGCACGAGAACGGCCACTCGCGCCTCGTCTCGATGAAGAAGATGATCGATTCGCCCATCGCCCAGCTTGTCCGCGACCTCGAAGAACGCGGCCTGCTTAACCGCACCCTCATCATCGTCGCCAGCGAGTTCAGCCGCGACATGATGACCGAAGGCAAACCAAGCAAGCCGATCAAGGACCAGGTGGAGGTGCCCAAGACGATCGAAGACCCGAAGTTCTACGGCATGCACCGGCACTTCACCGACGCCGGCAGCGTCCTGCTCTTCGGCGGCGGCGTGAAGAAAGGGCATATGCACGGGCTCACCGCCGACGAACGTCCCTGCAAGACGATCAAGGACCCGGTCAACATCACCGACCTCCACGCGACCCTCTACCGCACCCTCGGCATCCCGGCGAACCTCTCCTACGAGATCGAGAAGCGTCCGTTCTACGTGACCAACGACGGCAAGGGCAAAGCCGTGATGGATGTGCTGGGGTGAAGTGAATCGGTCGCGAAGCGACTCCGGAAAGTAGCCCGTCACAACGTGGCTGGTTCCCGTCCCAAAGAATCCGCCGCGCCCGGAGGGCCGCGCTCCGGGGCAAGATCAACCTATCCCCGACCGAGTTTGCGCTCGCCGTTCCCGGCGGCATAGGGGACAAGGCTTCGGTCGCCTCCATGAATCCCCCCGCGTTGCCCAGACTTCTTCTCGTCGTTTCACTGCTTGCCGCCGCTTTCGGCGCCTCAGCCGTCGAGCGCCGGCCGAACATCGTCGTCGTCATCGCCGACCAGTGGCGTGCCCAGGCCTTCGGCCACGCGGGCGATCCCAATGTCCGCACGCCGCGTTTCGACCGGCTTGCCTCCGAGAGCGTCCGCTTCGTCAACGCCATCAGCGGTATGCCCGTCTGTTCGCCCTTCCGCGCCTCGCTCATGACCGGGCAACGCCCGCTCACTCACGGCATCTTCGTCAACGACGTCCAGCTCGACACCAACGCCGTCACCATCGCCAAGGTCCTCCGCGCCTCCGGCTACGACACCGCCATGATCGGCAAGTGGCACATCGACGGCCGCGGCCGCTCCAACTACATCCCGCCCGAACGTCGGCAGGGTTTCGACTACTGGAAGGTGTTGGAATGCACCCACGCCTACTCCAACTCGTTCTACTACGCCGACAGCCCGGAGAAGCTGAAATGGCCCGGCTACGACACCTTCGCCCAGACCAAGGACGCGTGTGAGTTCGTGAAGACCCGGGCCAAGACCGGCAAACCCTTCGTCCTCTTCCTCGCCTGGGGACCGCCGCACGATCCCTACTTCACCGCCCCGGCCAAGTATCGCGCGCTCTACGATCCCGCCACGCTCAAGCTCCGGCCCAACGTCCCGCCCGCGCTCGAAGCCGAGACGCGCAAGATCCTCGCCGGCTACTACGCCCACTGCACCGCGCTCGACGACGCCATGGGCGAACTGCTCGATACCCTCAAGGAATCCGGCGCGGCCGACGACACCGTCTTCCTCTTCAGCGCCGACCACGGCGACATGCTCGGCTCGCAGGGCCAGTTCAAGAAGCAGCGCCCGTTCGACGAAGCCGTGCGTGTTCCCATGCTCGTTCGCTGGCCCAAGGGTCTCGGGACCCAGCCGCGTTCGTTGGAAGCGCCGATCAATTCCGAGGACCTCATGCCCACGCTCCTCGGCCTCGCCGGCGTCCCGATTCCGAAGACCGTCGAAGGCCTCGACTACAGCGGCCATCTGCGCGGCGGAAAGAACCCCGGCGACAACGCCACCGTCATCCTCTGCGCCTCGCCCTTCGGTGAATGGGAACGCCGTGTGGGCGGCCGCGAATACCGTGGCGTCCGGACCGAACGCTTCACCTACGTCCGCGACCTGAAAGGCCCGTGGCTCCTCTACGACAACGCGACCGATCCCTATCAGACGAACAACCTCGTCGGCGTCGCCGCACAGGCCGAACTCCAGGCCCAGATGGACGCGCTGCTCGCGCGCAAGCTGAAGGAACGCGGCGACGACTTCCGTCCCGGCCCCGACTACATCCGCCAATGGGGCTACACCGTGAACGCCAATGGGACGGTGCCGTATGCGAACTGAAGCTGATCAACTGAACGCTCCCCTTGTCCGCTCCGTATTCAGGTCCATACCGCTAAACTCGCCCGCCTGACTTCGCGACGGCCTGCGCGAGCTTGCCACGCACGAACGCCACGCACCCGGGAACCTGCGCCTCGCTCAAGCCGTGGAGGAAAACCGGCCCCGTGAAACCGCTCTTGTGCAGCAACGCCATGTAGCGCTCGTAGTCGAGCTTGCCCTCGCCGGCCGCCTTGTGGCCCGCGTCGCCGTCGCGGTCCAGATCCTTGGCGTGCGCCATCACCACATCCTTGCCCACGAGCGCGAAGGCCTCGTCCAGGACCTCGCTCATGCGGGGAAGCTGGCCCGCGTGGAAGAGATTCGCCGCGTCCATCGTGATCTTGAGATGCGGCGAACCAATCTCGTCCATCAGACGGCGCGCCTTCATCGCCGAGTCGACCACGTTGTTGACCTCGGGTTCGACGCCCAGGACCACGCCGGCCTGCCGGGCGATGTCCGCCGCCTCGCGCACGCAGGCGACCATGTCCTTCCAGGCTTCCGGGGTCGTATTGTCCGCATGGCGCAGCCACATGCTCTGGCGATTGCGCGTGCCGCTGCAGATGTGGATCCGTGGGACCTTCAATTCCTTCGCCAAGGCCGCCAACACGCGCAGCCTGCGGAGGCCCGTCGTGCGAAGCTCCGCCTCCGGATGGGCCATGTTGAAGGTGCCGCCCAGCGAGGCGACCGTGATGCCGCGCGCGGCCGACTCGGTGCGGATGCGTTCGGCCAAGCCTGCTGGAATCTCGTCCGGCATCGCGGCAATGCCGGCGCAGTCGAGGCTCAGTTGGACGTGGAGGGTTCCGTTGGCCTTGGCCGCTTCCAGCCGCTGCTGCAACGAAGGCCGCACGAAGGTCGCCAGCAGGATGCCGATCTGCATGGTCGGAGCCGGCTCGGCCGCGACGAGCGGACTCCGTGCGAATGCGGCGCCGGCCGCCAGCGCGCCTGCGGTGCGCAGGAACTCGCGTCGTGTCCCGAGGATGCCGTTCGGAGGAAGGGAGGGTTTCATGACAGCAGGTGGAATTCGGGATTGACCCTAAGTCCGCAGCCGCTGCGGCCGCAATGGGAAGCGGCGCCAAAGGAGGTCCGGGTGGAACGGGCCACTGGCCCGTTGCGGCGGGCGACCCGCCCGCCGCCTGTGCGTGCGCGCCATGGGCGACCGTCTTAGTCCGTAAGGTCGTTGTGCCGAAACCCGGCGGCAAGTTGCCGCCGGGAACGGGCTGGTAGCCCGTTCCACCCGGACGCATCCGCCGCGCTCTGGCTAGGATGTCGTTGCAAGCCGGAGGGCGGCGCTCTGCGCCATTCGAGAATGAATCACGTCCTTGCAAGGAGACAGGAATGCGGCTCCACCTGAGCCTGTCCAACCCCGCCTCGACTTGTCCCGGTGCAGTGATTGAATCCCTCGCGTCTCGAGAAGACCTGGCCGGAGTAAGAACATCATGAAACGACGACAGTTCCTTCAACACCTCGGCGTCGCGGGTCTCGCGGCGGCTTCGCTAGGATCAGCGGCTGGTTGCCGTTCGGCCGGAAGTGGGATTGCAGCGGGTTTGTCCGAGCTTTCCGTGGCCGAGATCCAGCGGCGCATGGCGGCGGGTTCGCTCTCGTCGGAGCAGCTGACGAACTACTTCCTCCGCCGCATCGACCAGCTCGATCGCAACGGCCCGCGCGTCAACTCCGTCATCGAATTGAACCCCGAGGCGCTCGCCATCGCCCGAGCGCTCGACGACGAACGGCGCACGAAGGGCCCGCGTGGTCCGCTCCACGGCGTGCCCGTGCTCATCAAGGACAACATCGCCACCCACGACCGCATGCAGACCACGGCGGGGTCGCTCGCCTTGGCCGGGTCCATCGGGCCGAAGGACGCGTTCATCGTCGCGCGGCTGCGCGCCGCCGGTGCCGTGCTGCTGGGCAAGACCAACCTCAGCGAGTGGGCCAATTTCCGCGGCAACCGTTCCATCTCCGGCTGGAGCGGACGCGGCGGGCTCACGCGCAATCCGCACATGCTCGACCGCAGCACCTCCGGCTCCAGCGCGGGTTCCGGCGCGGCTGTGGCGGCGGACTTTTGCAGCGTGGCCGTCGGCACGGAGACGGATGGTTCCATCGTCTCGCCCGCGTCCTACTGTGGCATTGTCGGCCTCAAGCCCACCGTCGGTTTACTCAGCCGCTCGGGCATCATTCCCATCTCGTCCACGCAGGACACGGCCGGCCCCATGACCCGCACCGTGGCCGACGCGGCGGCGTTGCTCGGCGCCATGACGGGTATCGATTCGGCCGATGCCGCTTCCGCGAACTCGAACGCCGCGTTGGCCACACAGGACTTCACCCGCTTCCTCGATCCGGCCGCGTTGAAAGGCGCGCGCATCGGCGTGGCCCGGAACTTCTTCGGCTGGCATCGCCGCATCGACGTCGTGATGGAAGCGGCGCTCAAGATCCTTCGTGAACAGGGCGCGGAGCTGGTCGATCCGGCGAGCCTTCCTGCGCGGACGTCTTTGGGCGACGCGGAATACCAGCTGATGCTTTACGAATTCAAAGCGGGCCTGAACGCCTACTTCGCCTCGCTCGGCGACGCCGCCCCGGTGAAGTCGCTGGCGGAGTTGATCGCCTTCAACGAACGCAACTCGGATCGCGAACTGAAGTTCTTCGGACAGGAAACTCTGATCGAAGCCGAAGCCAAAGGCCCGCTGACCGAGGCGCGTTATCTAGAAGCCGTGGCCAAGGCCCGCAAGTGGGCCCGCGACGACGGCATCGACGCGCTGATGGATCAGCATCGTCTCGACGCCCTCGTCGCCCCGACGACCGGACCCGCGCACGCGCTCGAACTGCTCTCGGGCGATCGTGGATTCGGCGGCAGCTCCTCCTACGCGGCGGTCGCCGGATATCCGGCGATCACGCTGCCCGCCGGGACGATCTTCGGCCTGCCCATGGGCCTGACGTTTTTCGGCCGCTCGTGGAGCGAAGGAAGGCTGATCGGCCTCGCCCACGCCTTCGAGCTCGCCGCGAACGCAAGACGCTCGCCCAAGTTCCTCCCGTCCTTCGACGAGCGGCTGGATGGGTGACCAGCGGGACGGAGCGCATCCGCAGCGCGGTTCGGTTGGAACCATCTTGCGATCCCAATCCGCCACCTACGGGACCGCCACGCTCTTTTTTGGTTCTGCGTTGAACCCGGCCGTGTCCGCTGGCTAAGTCACGCCGATTTCAGAACCCTCAATCCCCATCATCATGTCCCAACGCATTGGATTCGTCGGAGTCGGTCGCATGGGCGCCAACATGGCGCGCCGCCTCAAGGATTGCCGCTTCACCGTCACCGCCGTCTACGATGTCCGCCCGGAGGCCGCGACCGCGCTCGCCAAGGAACTTGGCTGTGAAGCCGCCGCCAGCCTGGCGCGCGTCACCGAGCTTTCCGACGTGGTCATCACCGTCGTCACCGACGACAAGGCCATGCGCTCCATCTTCGCGACCAAGGGTGATTCCCTTCTTGTCGGAGCGAAGGGCCGGACGTTCATCAACTGCGCGACCATCACGCCGGTGGTCCACGTCGAGGTCGACGCGCTTGCCCGCAAGGCCGGCGCCAGCTCCCTTGAGGCCTGCATGGCCTCGAGCATCACCCAGGCCCGCAACGGCACGCTCTATCTCATGCTTGGCGGACGCAAAAACGCCTACCTCGCCGTCGAGCCGCTGCTCAAGAAGCTGACCGACGAAGGCAAGTTGCTCCGCTTCATCGGACCCGCCGGCACGGCCGCGCAGGTGAAGGCGCTCGTGAACATGGTCATGAACATCAACACCGCCGGGCTTGCCGAGGGTCTCGCCTTGGGTGACGCCCTTGGACTCGACCTGGCCATGCTGCGCGAGGTGTTCAGCCAAACCGGTGCGAACTCCAACGTCCTCCGCAGCGACGGCGAGGACATGCAGAACCGCGACCACAGCTGCTTCTTCAGCGCCGCCCACGCGGCCAAGGATTCCGGCATCGCCTATAGCCTCGCCAAAGCCCAGAAGCTCACCCTGCCGCTCGCGAAGACGGCTCTCTCCCAATACAAGAAGATGGTCGCCGTCGGCCTGGGCGAACTCGACAAGTCCGGCATCGCCGAGTTGACCTTCAAGGGACGCGGCCCCGGCTCGAAGTCCGGCTCGAAGTCCGGCAAGAAGGCTCCGGCCAAGAAGAAGTAGGCCCGTCTTCGCGTTACGAGCGGCCCGTTTCGTTTCCTCCGCCATCCGCTCGACGCATCGATGCCATGGTGGGTTTGGGCGGCAGCCGGGTCCCATTTTTCATGGGTCGGAACGGTCTTGGCTTCGCTGGTGACGGCGAGTTTCTGGTTCCGCCTGCGGGCCGCGGAACGCCAGCTTCTGCAAGCCTTTCCCGAGGCCTGCCTGGATTAGATGCGGAGAACCCGGCGGGTCATTCCGTTCGTCATTTGAATGCGCCGCATGGTGCCGACAACTTCCGGCCTTTGGCCTTCGTGCTGCGTCATTTCAAACCCTTCTCGCGCTTGCGGTAGTCTGTTGGCGTCAGCGAGGTCATCTGCTTGAAGTCTTTGCTGAAGAAAAACTGGTCCGAGTAGCCGACCAACCGTGCGATCTCCTTCATCGAATCGTCTGTCTCCACCAGCCGGCGTTTCGCCTGGTTGATCCGCTCCCGGCGCAGCCAGTCGATCGGACTCGTGCCCAAGGCGGTGCGGAATGTCCGGATGAAGTGCGACGGACTCATCCCGGCCATCGCCGCCAGTTCCGCCACGCGCCATGGCCGCTCGAACGACCGGCGCATCTGCTCCAGGGGTTTCCGCAAGAGGGCCGGAAGATTCTGGGGCAATGGGCTGTCGTCCGATCCATGGGTCCGCGCCCGGAAGCACAACGCGATGAGTTGGGCCGCCTCGGCATGGATCGCCGCCAAGGCCTCGGGCGAGGATTGGGCCATCGCCGCAAAGATCCGGCGGAAGCAGTCCGCCGCGGGTTTTGCCGGCAGTCCCAGCGGCATCGGACCGGCTGATAGCATTTTACAAATGCGATCCAACCCGGGTCCTTCCATCCTCAGCCAGAAGACCTCCCACGGATCCCGTTCGTCGGCCCGGTATTCGTGCGGCTTGGAACAGTCGATCCAGAGGAGCTCGCCCGCGCGGACGGGTGTCTCGCGCCCGCGGGTCAGGGCGTGACCAATGCCGCCAAGACAAAGGATCAATTCGTGCCCGGGATAACGCTCGCGGCTGATGTGGTGCTCGCGACCGGCGATGACATGCCCGGCCCGGAGCACGGTGTAGAAGACGCGCGCGTGGGGCCCGGTCGGAGTGTAGTGGAGCGACACGGAGAACCGGTTCTTTTCCCGGATCGATGGCATGGCCGAAAACTACAAGGGCGTCCGCAAAATTGTCCATAGAAGCGCCGGGCTGGATCGGCTTTAGTTGCAGGCACCATGATCCCCCGGAAGCTTCTCCTGAAAAGCGCCGCCCTCGTCGCCATCGCGATGGCGGTTTCCGCATCGGCCGCGGTCGACATGTCGAAGCTCCCGCCCTCCGCGGCACGCAAGGTCGATTTCGCCGCCGACATCTTTCCGCTGCTGAACAAGAGCTGCTTCCAATGCCACGGCGAAAAGAAGCAGGAGTCGGGGCTGCGTCTGGATTCGCGAGAGACCCTGCTCAAGGGCGGCGACCACGGTGCCGTCGTTGTTCCCGGCAAGAGCGCGGAGAGCCTTCTTGTGCATCTGACGGCCGGGCTGCATCCGGACATCGCGCAGATGCCGAAGAAGGGCGACAAGCTGACGGCCGAACAGGTCGGGCTTCTCCGGGCCTGGATCGACCAGGGCGCCGACTGGCCCGCGCAGTCCACCGCCACGGGCAAGGATGCGAAACAGCTCTGGGCCTACACCGCTCCGGTGCGGCCGCCCTCGCCGCCGGTCAAGAACGCGAAGTGGACCCGCAACGAAGTCGATCGTTTCGTCCTCAGCCGCCTCGAGAAGGAAGGCCTGCAGCCTTCGAAGGAGGCCGACAAGACGACGCTCATTCGCCGTTTGTATCTCGACCTTCTCGGCCTTCCGCCCACGCCCCAGCAGGTCGATGCCTTCCTCGTCGACAAACGCGCCGACGCCTATCCGCGCCTCGTGGAATCGCTGCTCGCCAGCCCGCACTACGGCGAACGGTGGGCGCGCCATTGGCTCGACGCGGCGCGCTACGCCGACACCGACGGCTACGAGAAGGACAAGACGCGCTTCGTCTGGTTCTACCGCGACTGGGTCATCAACGCCTTCAACCGCGACCTGCCCTACGACCAGTTCATCATCCAGCAGATCGCCGGCGACCAGCTCCCGAAGGCCGGCCAGGATGAACGCGTCGCGACCGGCTTCCTCCGCAATTCCCAGATCAACGAGGAGGGCGCGATTGATCCCGAGCAGTTCCGCATGGAGGCGATGTTCGACCGCATGGACGCCATCGGCAAAAGCGTGCTCGGCCTCACGATCCAGTGCGCGCAGTGCCACAACCACAAGTTCGATCCCATCTCGCAGGAGGACTACTACCGGCTCTTCGCCTTCATCAACAACGACCACGAATCCGCCCAGGTCGTCCTCACACCGAGCGAGCAGATGAAAGCCGACGAACTCCGTCGCAAGATCCACGAGACAGAGGCCGACCTGAAACACCGCGCGCCCGATTGGGAGACGAAGATGAACGTGTGGGCCGAAGCCGCGTTGGCCGCGCAGCCGAAGTGGGAAACGGTCTCGATGGAGTTCCAGGGCGAGAACTCAGAACGCTACTTCCTGCAAAAGGACGGCTCCATCCTCGCGCAGGGTTATGCCCCGACGAAGTCCAGCCCGCGCTGGCGTTCCACGAACACGCTCTCCGCTATCCGGGCCTTCCGCATCGACCTGTTGAACGACGAGAACCTCCCGCGCCGCGGTCCGGGTCGCTCCATCTACGGGACGGCCGGGTTGACGGAGTTCGACGTGGAGGTGGCGCCGCTGGGTGAACCGGCGAAGAAGCGCGCCAAGATCAAGCTGACCAAGGCCGTCGCCGACGTCGACATGCCTGAGACTCCGCTGCCCGCGATCTACGACGACAAGAGCGGCCAGAAGCGTGTCCTCGGTCCCGCGTCGTATGCGTTGGACGGCAAGGACACCACCGCCTGGAGTTTTGACAATGGAGCCGGCCGCCGGAACCAGCCGCACGCGGTTGTTTTCCAAGCCGAGACCAACGCGGCCTTCGCCGGAGGCACGATCGTCGACTTCGTCGTCCGCATGAACCACGGCGGCTACAACAGCGACGACAACCAGAACAACAACCTCGGCCGTTACCGCATCTCCATCTCGTCCGACCCCGCCGCCGCCGAGAAGCCGGCCTTCCCCGAGCACGTCCTCGCGGCGATGAAGACTCCCGCGGACAAACGCACCGCCTCCCATAAGGCGACGCTCTTCGCCGCGTGGCGCACGACGGTCAACGGATGGGTCGAAGCCAACCAGCAGATCGACGATCTGCACCGCCAATGGCCCGAGGGCACCACGCAGCTCACGCTCACCCCGCGTGACGAAGGCCGCATGACCTCGATCCTGCGCCGGGGTGATTGGCTGAAACCCTCGCGGGAGGTTTCTCCGAGCGTTCCCAAAGTGCTCCACGGCCTGCCCGCCGGTGCGGACAATTCGCGGCTGACGTTGGCCAAGTGGCTCGTCGACCGCCGCAGTCCCACCACGGCGCGTGTGTTCGTGAACCGCATCTGGCAGTCCTACTTCGGCCAGGGAATTGTGAGCACGCCGGAAGATCTAGGCGTGCAAGCGCCCGCGCCCTCGCATCCCGAGCTGCTCGACTGGCTGGCGGTGGAGTTCATGGACAAGGGCTGGAGCGTGAAGGCCATTCACCGGCTCATCGTGAACTCGGCCACCTACCGGCAGTCGTCCGTCACCAGCCCGGCGCTCTTGGAACGCGATCCGGTCAACCAGCTCCTCGCACGTTCGTCGCGCTTCCGCGTCGAAGGCGAGATCATCCGCGACATCGCGCTCGCCTCGAGTGGCCTGCTTTCACCCAAGCTCGGAGGCCCGGCGATCTATCCGCCGATTCCCGAGTTCATGAACCAGCCGCCCGTCAGCTACGGGCCCTTCCCGTGGCACGAGGCCGTGGGCGAAGAACGTTACCGCCGCGGCGTCTACGTCTTCCGCCGCCGTAACCAGCTCCATCCCGCGATGTCCGCCTTCGACGCGCCCACGGGCGACTTCGCCTGCGTTCGCCGCACCCGCTCGAACACGCCGCTCCAAGCGCTCACGACCTTGAACGAACCGATCTTCAACGAAGCCGCTCGCGCCTTGGCCGTGAAGGCGCTGAAGGAAGGCGGCTCCACCGACGACGCCCGCATCGCCTACGCCTTTCGCCGCGTCACCGCCCGCCCGCCGACCAAGCCGGAGACGGCCGACCTGAAAGCCTTCCTCGCCCGCCAACAGGAACGCTTCGGCGAAGGCTGGCTCGACATGCGCGCCATCGCCGGAGTCGATCCCGTGAAGACGCCCGACCTGCCGAAAGGCACATCGCCCAACCAGCTCGCGGCCTATACCGCCCTCTCCCGAGTGCTGTTGAACCTCGATGAAACGTTGACCCGCGAATAATCATGAACTGCCAGACTCACTTGTTCCGCGGCCAGGACCCCCGCCTCGTCACCCGGCGCTGGTTCTTCCAGCAATGCGCCGTCGGTCTGGGCGCCGTGGCGTTGAACGCGCTGCTCCAGCAGGACGGCCTCGCCGCGACCGTCGCCGGGCTTGATCCCATGGCGCCGAAGAAGCCGCACCATGCGCCCAAGGCCAAGCGCATCATCCACCTCTTCATGGGCGGCGGGCCAAGCCATCTCGAGCTGTTCGACAACAAGCCCGAGCTCGCCAAGTGGAACGGCAAACTCCCGCCCGCCGAACTGCTCAAGGGCTACCGCTCGGCCTTCATCAATCCGAACTCCTCGCTGCTCGGACCCAAGTTCAAGTTCGCCAAGCACGGCCAGTCCGGCGCCGAGGTCAGCGAGATCCTGCCCTACTTCAGCGAGATCGTGGACGACTGCTGCATCGTGAAGTCGATGGTCAGCGACGCCTTCAACCACGCGCCCGCTCAGCTCTTCATGAGCACCGGGTCGCAGATCGCCGGCCGGCCCAGCTTCGGCGCGTGGAGCACCTACGGCCTCGGCAGCGAGACGAAGGATTTGCCCGGATTCGTCGTGCTCCAGTCCGGCGCGAAAGGGCCGAGCGGCGGCTTCGGCAACTGGGGTTCCGGCTTCCTCCCGACCGTCCACGCCGGCGTGCCGTTCCGTTCCTCCGGCGATGCGGTCATGTATTTGGCGAACCCGAAGGGCGTCGATCCCGAGCTGCAGAAGGACACTCTCGACACCATCAACCGCCTCAACCGCCGCCGCCTCGATGTCATCGGCGATCCCGAGATCGCCACGCGCGTCGCCTCCTACGAGATGGCGTATCGCATGCAGACCAGCGCGCCCGAGCTGATGGACCTTTCCAAGGAATCCAAGGAGACGCTGGAGATGTATGGCGCCGAACCCGGCAAATCCTCCTACGCCAACAACTGCCTCCTCGCCCGCCGCCTGATCGAACGCGGCGTCCGTTTCGTCGAGCTGTTCCACGAGAGCTGGGATCAGCACGGCGGCCTCGTCAGCGGATTGCAGAAGAACTGCAAGGACACCGACAAGGCGTCCGCCGCGTTGGTGAAGGACCTCAAACAACGTGGCCTGCTGAAGGACACGCTCGTCCTCTGGGGCGGCGAGTTCGGACGCACGCCCATGGTCCAGGGCGGGAACGACGGACGCGACCACCACCCCAACGCCTTCACCATGTGGATGGCCGGCGGCGGCGTGAAACCGGGACTTACCCTGGGCGAATCCGACGAGTTCGGCTTCAACGCCGTCCGCGACAAGGTCCACGTGCACGACCTCCACGCCACACTGCTGCACCTACTCGGCTTCAACCACGAGAAGCTCACCTACCGCTTCCAGGGCCGCGACTTCCGCCTTACCGACGTGTCCGGCGAAGTGGTGGAGAAGATGATCGCGTGAAGTCCTGCGAGGTGAACCACCTTCGCTTTGCGGAGCGGGCTGCCTTACGGCTCCGCTCGTTGTTCACCGCCGTTGGCTTGGTGCTGTTGCCGATTGCGCCCTCCGCATCGGCTCAGACGGCCAGTTTTGTCGCACCGGAAAACTATCCAAAGCGTCCGCCGATCTTCGGCGAAGCCGCTTACGGACTCCAACTGGGCCTATGCTTGGAATCAGAGTCGCCGGATGGTTCGACACCGCTCAGCGCATATTTTTTTCTAAGAAATTCCGGGACAAACACAGTGTCCATTTTTCGCGGAGGACCTGACTTTTTGACCTTCGAAGGGACGTCGGCTGACGGAACCAGAGCCGCCCTTATCGATTCTCCGGCCTCGAAGATTTTGATCAGAAACAACTTTCTCCTATCGCCGCCTTATTCGATCAAGCCGGGTGGTGAGGCTTTCCTCAAGGCGAGTTTGGTCCGCTATCTTCGGGTGCCAAAGCCCGGGCGATATTTTTTCCTGGCTTCCGCCAAAATGCGGATAAGCACTTCTGTTCCGCCGACCGAGGCGACCTTGGAGCAGATGGAACTGATATCAGGAGCTGCTGAGTTCGATGTGCCGGCGAGCCTAGTCTACACCAATACAGGCAAGCACCCGAGTAGTGCCAAGTTGATGCCAGCAAACGCCTACTTCATCAACCCAACGAACGCCCGAACTCCTGAAGATGCTCTTTGGATTCAGAGGGTGAATGAACGAACCACGAACTTTCTCAAGGAACGTGCCCCACAGGTTCTCGGAAGTGTCACGCAGTCGACCAACCCTGCCAGCGCCGCTCCGCCCAGGGGATCTCCCGCAAGTGCTGATTCGCCGCAGTCGGTCGACAGCGAACGATCACGCTGGTGGCTAGCCGGAGTGGTCGCGATCTGTGTCGCTGTCATCGGCTTCGTCCTCCTGCGGCGTCGGTAGCCGATCATAGGTGCCCCGTTATTACCATGAGAGGCAACGTCTCTTCGAACGAAGGGGCCAGCGCCTTTGCGCCTGACACTCGGCCGGCGTTGGGATACTTGTCTCCCATGAGTTTTACCGAGGTGCTACGGGAGCTGCCGAGTTTGACTCTCCAGCAACGGCAGGAGCTGATTCGTCGTGCGATCGACTTGGACGACGCCCCGTTGTCCTCACACGACGAGGCTCTGATCGCGCAAAGGTTGGCTGATCACGAGCGTGATCCTTCCTCTGCCATTTCGTTGGATGCCATGAACGCCCGGCTCCGTTCGCGATTCCAGAAATGAGCTGGCGGGTGGAGTATTGACTTCCGAAAAGACCACGCGCTGGTAGAGCGAAGGCTCCTGCCGAGCCGCCTAAGAGGTTGCTGACGATTCTCTCGTTCCGGCGGCAGCGCGTTCGTCGTCCAATCGCCACGAGCTTCCCGCGGGAATCGCGTTTGCACTCACGTGGATTCGAGGCGGCTCGGCGGGAGCCTTCGCCCTACCCATTCTAGGCCGTTCGAACACCAACTTGGCTAGCAGCCCGTCAAAGAACGGGTGTTTTGGAGCGGCGTGACGGATGCGTATGATGGCTTGGCCTGGGATGGTCCGGAGAAAGTTGTGGGAGAGCGGCGGACGAGACGGGCGACCAGGGCGGCTATCCGGGACCACAGGCGCAAAATCA
>CANJSG010000009.1 GCA_947476875.1 Verrucomicrobiota bacterium
CACGTCGTCCAGGGCGCGGATCTCCTCGCCGCCGAGGTGGTAGATCTTGCTGACGTTGCGCAGTTCAACGAGGGCCATGGCGGGGGGGGGCTGGCTTGGATGTTCAAAGACTGGCGCGAGGGCCGCCGGTCGACGAAGAGCGGTTGGAACCACCACCGCTCGACGCGGGACGAGCCGTGACGCCCTTGCCTGCGGAACCTTTGCCGTTCGGCATCTTCGTCTCGGGAGCTTCCAGCGAAACTTCCTCGCCGCCATTGAGACCCTTGGCCACTTCCGCGAAGAAGAAGTCGGAAACTCCGATCTGGACGATGGTGCGTTCCATCGAACCGTCGTCCTTCTTCACATAGACGAACCGTTCGCCCTGCTCGGAGAACACGGCGGAGAGCGGGACGGACACGACGTTCTCGGCGGAGGCGACGGGAATGGAGATGTTGGCCGTCATGCCGGGACGGACGCGTTTGTCCGGAGCCTTGAGCTGGATGCGGCTGGCGAATCCCTTGATGCCGTTCTTGATCGTGGCCTGGGGCGCGAGCCGGTCGACCGATCCCTTGATCTTGAGGCCGGGCACGGAGTCGATCTGGATGTCGACCTCCTGGTTGATGAAGAGCCGCGTGACATCGACTTGGTTGACGTGGGCGTTGATGACCATCTCCTGGAGATTGGCGATCGTGAGGACTTCGGTGCCGCTGTTGAAACCACCGGAACCGGAAACGGCCTGGCCCACGGACACGGGGCGGGTGAGGATCGTGCAGTCGAACGGTGCCTTGATCTTGGTCTTCGTCAGACGTTCATCGACCTGGGCCAAGGCGGTGTTCGCGCGGAAAAGGGAGTTTTGTGCGAGGTCGACCTGGTTCTTGGCTTTTTCGTGCTCGGTCCGCGATTCCTCGAAGACCTCCTGGGAGATGAGCTTGCCGTCGAAGAGTTCCTGGGCTCGGTCGAAGTTCCGCTTGGCCTGGTCGCGGCTCACCTGCGAACCCTTGAGGCCGAGCTTGGCGCCGTCGATTTCGGTGACGCGCTGGGAGCGCTCGGTCTGGAGGTCTTTGTCGTCGAGCGTGAAGAGAATTTGGTCCTTCTTGACCGCGTCGCCAATATCCACCGGCAAGGCATCGATCTTTCCGTTCACCTCGGGCCGCACGGAGACCTGTTCGGCCGGGCCGATGTCGCCTGCGACATTGACGAAGAATTTGATGTCGCGCTTCTCGGCGGTGGCGCTTGTGGGCCGGGTCTTGACGGACGAAGCGGCTTGGGGCTCAGGCCCGAAATTCTTCCAAGCAAAGACGCCGCCAACGGCCAACGCCGCGACGACCAGGACCAATATCAGGAGATTTTTCATGCTAGCAAAAGTGCAGGTTAGCCAATCATACGCATACGTGCAAACGCCGTTTTTGGACGATGCCAAGCCGTGGGGTCTTCAGGCACGTTTTCTGTGGGATCGCGGGGAGTCCGAGGGACGCGGATCAGCCAGCCCGGGCGATTTCGGGCTCGGTGGGCCGCTTCGTAGAAGGCTTTGGTCCTGCGAGTCCGAACCAGCACGTGAACCAAAAGGTGGACCCGCGCCCCTCTTCGCTGGTGAACCCGATCTCGCCGCCGAGCAGCTCGGTGATGCGCTTGCAAAGGACCAGGCCAACCCCAGCCCCCCGTGACGCCGGGATCTGGAGCCGTCCGCTTGGCTGAAGGGCTTGAAAATGCGGTCCCGGGCGTCCGCCGGAATCCCGATGCCGGTATCGGTGACGGCGAATCGGATCAAGGCCCGGTCAGCCTCGATCTTCATCGGCACGACCACCAGTGAGATCTCGCCTTTCGCGGTGAACTTGATCGCGTTTGCGATGAGGTGCTTCAACACTTGGATGACCCGCTTCGCATCGCCGTGGAGCCACGAAGGGATTTCTCGGGGAAGGTGCAGGCGCAGAGCCAGGCCGCGGTTCCGGGCCTCGTTGCGGAACTTGTCCCGTAACACCGTCATCGATTCGACAAGGTCGAACTCCTGTTGCTCGGACTTTACCGTCTGGGCGTCGAGATGGGCGTAGTCGAGGACGTTGTTGATCAGTTCGAGCAGTTCACGGGCACTTGCCGCCACGCCCTGGGCCGATTCGCGCTGGTCCGAGTTGAGCGGGGTGTCGAACAAGGCCTCGTTGAACCCGACGATGCCGTTCATCGGCGTGCGGAGTTCGTGGCTCATGATCATGAGGAACTCGCTCTTGACCAGGCTCGCGGCGTTCGCGGCGGCGAGCGCGTCCGCCAGTTCCGCGTTCTTCGCCTCAAGCGCCTGCTGGGCTGTCTGGATCCTGTCGGCCATCTGGTTGAATTCGCGTGCGAGATCGCCAAGTTCGTCGTTCCGGCCCCCGGCAATCCGGTGCCCGAATTGTCCGATGCCGAAAAGGCGGGCGATCCGGCAGATCTCGGTGATCGGCCGGGCCATCCATCGTGCCACGCCCCAGCTGACCAGGAGCGCCGCGAGGGCGGTCGACAATGCGCCCGGGAGCAACGACAGCATCGCCGCCCGTGTTTCGCTCTTGTAGTCGCCGACAGGTCGGTCGGCCTGCACGAAAGCAACGACCCTGTTGCTGCGGTCGAAAATTGGCGCCGCGGCCGAAATCCAGACCCCTTCCTCATCGGTGTAGAGTCCCGATGATGCCGATCGACCCGAAAGCGCCGCGACGTTGTGCGGACGGGAAACGTAGGTGTTGCCGACGTGGAATTGCCCTCCGGCGTTGGGATCCGTCATCACGACGAACTCCAGGAGGTTCGACCCGCCTTCCAAAGTCGCTGGTCGCATGATGTAGAGGGGGCTCACTCCGGGCTTCGCCTTCAGGCTGTTGGACTTCTTTATGGACGACAGCCTGCTGCGGATCTTGTTGAACGCCTCTTCGTTGACGATGCCTCCCTTGGAATCGGATCGGACCACGTTGACCAGATCGCCATCTATCATCGGAGCGGCGGTGTTGACGATCGCGAGGAGCTCCGCGGCCATGCTCTTCTCGATGTATTCGCTCCTGTTCCGGTAGGTGACGAACGCCGCGATCCCGAGGGACAATGCGATGAGCAAGGCGCCAAAGCCCAGAAGCCGGATAAAGAATCCGATTCGCATCACGTTTGTCGCCATGTTGTCTCGTCAGCCCAGTTGGCCGTGTCGGTCCGCCATGTGGACGGATCCCCATTATCGAGACAGCCATCGTCCCCAATCCCAACAGGCTTGAGGTCTCTGTGATCAATTCCTGCCAGCCGGGCGGAAATCCGGCCGCAACCCCGCTTCAACCGAGCAAGGCTTGGGCGTGTTTACGGGCCGCGTCAGACTGGCCTCCAAGCATCCGGGCCAGTTCGGTCACACGTTCCTTTGCGTCGAGCAGCGTGATCTCGGATATCGTGCGGCCCTCCTTGACGGACTTGCTCACCACGTAATGGGCATCGGCACTGGCGGCGACGGCGGGAAGGTGTGTGATGCAGAGCACCTGCCGTTGGGCCGCGATCTGCCGCATTTTTTGGCCGACGACCGAGGCGGTTTCCCCGCCGACGTTGGCATCCACCTCGTCGAACACGAGGACCGGGATGGAATCCTCCGCCGCCAAGACGGTTTTCAGCGCCAACATCACCCGAGCCATTTCCCCCGACGACGCGATCGCCCGCAGGGGCCGGGGAGGCTCGCCCGGGTTGGGCGCAAACTGGAAGTCGATCGAATCCAATCCGCTCGCAGGAACCGACCCGGTGTCCGGCAGTCCTGCCGAAGTGAGCGCGACGTCGAAGTGGCTTTGCTTGAAACCAAGGTCCTGGAGCTCGGCGACGGCGGCTTTGGCCAGCTTGGGAATGACCTTCTTCCGCTCGGCGGTGAGCTTGCCGCCTAGCCTGGCGAGTTCGTCGCGGAGCTTCTTTCGCTCGGAATTCAGCTTGGCGACAAGCGCATCGCGTTGTTCCAGCTGGTCGAGTTTCGCCCGCGCTTCGTCCCCGAAGGCGATGATGTCGTCGACGGTGGAGCCGTATTTGCGCTTCAGATTGTGGACGAGGTTCAGCCGTTCTTCCAACGCCTGAAGCCGTTCGGGATCGACTTGGACGCCGTCGGCGTAGCCGCGCAGATCGCTCTGCACATCGCGGATGGCCTGCACGGCCTGTTCGTGAAGCGAAAGAATGCAGCCGGCGGCGGGATCGATGCGTTTGAGCTCCTGAAGCTGCCGGCCGACGGCGCCGACCTGGGTCATGATCGAGGCTTCGTCTTCATCAATGAGCCCGAGCCCCGTCTGGCAAAGCTGGAGGATCTTGGCGGCGTTGCCCGCGCGGTTGTGTTCCTCGGTCAACGCCTCTTCCTCCCCCGGTTGCAGCCGGGCGCCCTGGATTTCCGTCGCCTGGAAGCGCAGCAAGTCGACCTGCTGGGCGTAGGTCTTTTCATCGACGATCAGCGAAGCCTTCTCGGCTTCAACGGCGGCCAGCTTGGACACGAGCGCACTGAATTCTCCGCGCAGCGGACCGAGCGCGCCAAAGGCGTCGAGGATCTCCAGTTGCCTCGACGGATGGAGCAGCGACTGGTGGTCGTGCGGGCCGTGCATGTCGACCAGCGCTTCACCCAGCTGCGCGAGGACTCCAAGAGTCGTGGGCGAACCATTGACGAACTGCCGGTTGGTTCCCGCCGCCGTGAACGTCCGTTTCAGCATGAGCTGCCCGCCTTCGGCCGGTTCGAGGCCGTTCTCTTCGAGGAACGCCGTCAGCGGAAAGCGCAGCTTGGAAACATCCAGCACGGCCTCGACGGAACAGGCGTCTGCGCCGGAGCGGATGAGTGTCCGGTCCGCGCGTTGTCCGAGCACGAGGTTCAGCCCGCCGATGATGACCGACTTGCCGGCCCCGGTTTCGCCGGTGATGGCGTTGTAGCCCGGCCGCAGTTCCAGCGTCAGGTCCGAGACGAGGGCGAGATTCTTGATGCGGAGCGTGGTGAGCATCGGCGACGCCAAAGTGTTGGTGGATGCCAGCCAAGTTGCAAGAGGCCGCCAATCCGATCGGCGGACGCCCGCGAATCGACGTGCTTTGCACCGGCTCTCTTGGCCGCGTAGGCTGTCGCCCACATGAGCCATTCCGAGCGCGGACGTTTTTTGTCTGGCCTGACCGAAGAGGACCTCGCCGCCATGCGGCAGGCGGCAAAAGCCCACGTCTACCCCGACGGTTCCCCCATCTGCCGTCAGGGCATGCCGGGCGACGGCGTGTTCCTGATCGAACAGGGCACGGTCCGGATCTGCTTCGAGCCGGTGGCCGAGGATCTCCACGAACTCTACAGGCTTGGGCCCGGCGAACTGTTTGGTGAAATGGCGGTGCTGGATAATCTCCCGCGCTCCGCGACCGTCCTCGCCGAGGGCGAAGTGAAGGCGATCTTCATCCCGCGCGCCGAGCTGATGCGGCTCTTCGAGGAGCATCCGCGCATCGCCGTCGGCGTGCTGCGCCAGATTGCCAACCGGTTCCGCGACTTCAGCCGGCAACACGTCGAACAGATCCTCCGGGCCGAACGGCTGGCGTTGGTCGGGAGGTTCACCGGTTCGATCGTCCACGACATCCGCGCGCCCCTGCAGACGATCGAGCTGGCCGCCGAGCTGTCGACCGACCCGGAGGCCGGGCCCGAGATGCGGGCCGCGTGGCGTGACCGCATCGTCCGGCAGGCCCACCGGGTCGACGGTTTGATCACCGAGCTGTTGGAGTTCTCCCGGGGCGAGGATGCGCGGGTCGACCTCAAGCCGCTGCACTATGCCGAGTTCATTCTGCGATTGGTCGACGAAGCGAAGGCCGCGTTCCTCGAACGTAAGGTCGAGATCGTGATCGAGAACCGGCCGCCGCAGACTTTTCTGGCGGGCGACGCCGACCGGTTGGAACGCGTGTTCCAGAACCTCTTCACCAACTCGCGCGACGCCATGCCCGCCGGCGGGACCATCAAACTGCGCTTCCGCCTGACCGCCACCGAGCTGATCACCGAGGTCGAGGACACCGGCCCGGGAATTCCTGAAGACGTCGTGAACTCCATCTTCCAGCCTTTCGTGACGCATGGGAAAATTGCCGGCACGGGCCTTGGGTTGTCCATCTGCCGCCGCATCGTCGAGGCGCATGGTGGCCGGATCGCAACCCGGCGGGAAGACGGCCGCGGCGCGATCTTCGTGGTCTCGCTGCCGGTGCATCACTGACCCGGGCGTGGCATGAACCGCATCCGCCTCCTCTCAGAACAGGTCGCCAACCAGATCGCCGCCGGCGAAGTGGTCGAACGGCCGGCCAGCGTGGTGAAGGAGCTGGTCGAAAACTCCCTCGACGCCGGCGCCTCGCGGATCACGGTCGAGATCGCCGCCGGCGGACGCAGCCTCATCCGCATCACCGACGACGGCACCGGCATGAACCGCGACGACGCGCTGCTTTGCCTGGAGCGCCACGCGACGAGCAAGATCCGCAGCGCCGACGATCTCGCGCACATCGCCACGATGGGTTTCCGCGGCGAAGCGATTCCGAGCATCGCGAGCGTGAGCCGCTTCAGCCTGACCACGCGCGAACGCGACTCCGATTCGCCGGAAGGCACCCAGGTGCTGGTCAACGGCGGCAAGATCACCGAGGTGAAGGCGGCCGGTTCCGCGCCCGGAACCACCATCGAAGTCCGCCAGCTTTTTTTCAACGTGCCGGCCCGGCGGAAGTTTCTCCGCGCCGACGAGACGGAGGCCGCGCACATCCAGCATTACCTGATCCTGGCCGCGCTCGCGCACCCGGGGATCGGGTTCACGTTCGTCCGCGATGGCCGGACGCTCTGGCAGTTGCCCGCGATCCGCAGCGAAGGTAGCTCCATCCGCGCTGCGGATGAAGGTTCGGCCGCAGCGCGGCCGAACCCACCCGATGAAGGATTTCTCCCCGCGTTGCGCGAACGCTGGCGGGCGTTGCTCCCGCCCGAAACGCGGCTTCTCGAAGTGGATTTCACCGGTGAACTGGGCGCCGTCCGCGATCCCGAGGCCGACACGCCCGCCGCGGATCAGGCCCCTCGGATCACCGTGCGTGTCCGTGGCCTGATCGGCGCGCCCGGAGTCTCGCGGTCCACGCGTGAGGACCAGCATCTCTTCGTCAACCGCCGGCCCATCGAACATCGCGGGCTGAACCTCGCGCTTGTCGAGGGCTACCACACCGCGTTGATGAAGGGCCGTTTCCCGGTTGGTTGCCTCTTCCTCGAAATCGATCCAGCCCTCGTCGACGTGAACATCCATCCCGCCAAGCGCGAGGTGAGGTTCCACGACGAACGGGGCGTGCGGCGGAACGTGGCGGAGGCCGTTAGGCAAACTCTCCTGGCGTTCCACGGGAGTCAGGCTGCGCCCATGCCGGATGCCGGATACCGGATGCCGGAACGGAGCCCCGAGCTTCCAAGCGCGACCGGTTCCATGGTCACGGATCACGCTCCGCGAATCACGTTGGCTCCAACCCAGCTCCCACTCGCCGGACCAGCGCCGCCGCCGTTGGCCGTGCAGGCGGAGTCGTTGTTTGCGAAGACGCCTGCGGCGGATACCGGATACCGGATACCGGATACCGGATCTCTCTCCGTTGGAGCATCTCCAACTTCAACGCCCGCTCCCGCCATTTCGTTGCCGGCATCCGGTATCCGGCATCCGGCCTCGGACATCGCCTCGTCCTCTTCCGTCCCGCTCCTCCACGTTCCGCTGCGGGTCGTCGGGGTCGTCGGGCGGCTTTACGTGGTGCTCGAATCGGATCGCGGACTCGTGTTGCTCGACCAGCACGCGGCGCATGAACGCATTCTCTTCGAGCAGATGCTTCGTCGGCTGGAGGAGGCCGGTGCGGCCGCATCGCAACGGCTGCTGTTGCCCGAAACCATCGAGCTGGGCGTGCGCGACGCGCAGTTCCTCCGCGAGAATCTCGGTGTGCTCACGCGGCTCGGCGTCGGGCTCAGCGAGTTCGGCGAACGCACCTTCCTGCTGGATGCGCTTCCTCCTTTTGTGAAGGCCAGCGACCCGAGGCGGTTCGTCGTCGGACTGGTCGACGAGCTCAAGGCCGCCGGCGACAAGGTCAACAGCCTGCGCCTCGGCGAACATGTCGTGGCCAAAACCGTCTGCCGCCACAGCGTGAAGGCGAACGATCCGCTCGCCGGCTCCGAGCTGGAAAATCTGGTGAACGACCTGCGGCGTTGCCAGATGCCCTACACCTGTCCGCATGGCCGGCCCACGCTCATCGAGATGAACTTCCGCGAGCTGGAACGGAAATTCGGACGGGCGCAGTAGAGTCGTTGGCCCCGTCGAAGCGCAGGTAGATGGCCTTCAGGTAGGAGGCTTCGGGAAAATTCGCGCGATGGTCGGGCGGATGTCCCGCTGTCTTCAATTCCTTGAACCGTCGTCCGCTCATCCGGGCCGCTTCACGCACGGCCCCGAAGAATTCATCCGACGAAACATGGGCGGAGCAGGAGGCCGCCAGGAGGATGCCGTCGGGTTCCAGATGCTGGATGGCGGCGACGTTCAACTGGCGGTAGGCCCCGATGGCTTTCTGGCGTTCGATCTCGCGCTTCGCCAGCGACGGAGGATCGACGATGACCAGGCCGAAGCGTCGTTTGTGCGGTTCGCGGAACCACTCGAAGACATCGGCCTGGATGGTCTCGTGGGCCACGGCGGCGATGGCCGGATCGGCGGCGTTGAGCTGGAAGTTTTCCTTCGCCTCGCGCAACGCGTGTTCGCTGATGTCGAGGCTGGCCACGGAACTGGCGCCACCGCGCGCCGCGTAGAGGCTGAAGGCGCCGGAGAAGCTGAAGGCGTTCAGCACGCTGCGCCCGTGGGCGAGCGTTTCGATTTCGCGGCGGTTGTCGCGTTGATCGAGGAAGAATCCTGTCTTCTGTCCCTTGAGCACATCGGCCCAGAACGAGATGCCGTTCTCGAGGAACTGGACGCGGCCACCAGGCGGAATCTTCCCGGACAGCACTGCTCCATCCACGAGACCAGGAATGCCCGAAGTGCGTGCGGCCAGTTCCATGTTGCGGCTCAGACGAAGCACGAGGCTGAGACCCGGAAAGGCTTCAGCCAGGATTTCCCTCAGCAGACTGAAGTGCGGAATCCACACCGGGCTGTAGAGCTTGAGCACGAGGACGTCGGCGTAGCGATCCATCACGAGGGCGGGCCAGCCGTCGCTCTCGCCATGGATGAGCCGGTAGCCGGTCGTCTCCGGACCGAACAGGCCGGCGCGACGGGCGATCGTTTCCTGGAGTCGCCGACGCCACCATGTCGCATCGACGTTCGTTGGTTTGCCGATGTGGAGGCAACGGAAGCGGATGGGGGATTCCGGCTCGAACAGGCCAACGGCCAGGAATTTGTCCTCGCGGTCGAAGACGACGGCGAGTTCACCGGCGGTTCCGGGACGGTTCTGTTCCCGGATGCTGTCCGAGTAGAGCCAGGGATGGCCGGAACGGAGGATCGTTTCGGCGCGGGCGGTGACACGGAGACGGAGACGGGCGGGAGGTTTCTGATCGGACATTGCTGGCGCCAGCGGAACAGCGGTTCAGCGCGGTTGCAACAGATACGTGGTCATCGAGCCCTTGCCTTTGACCTCGATGAGACCCCGGCGGGCGAGGTTGAACTTGCCCTTGAGCAGGAAGTAGGTGGCTTCGGACACCTGGATCTTCTCGGGGGTTCCGTGGGATTCCATGCGGCTGGCCGTGTTCACGGTGTCGCCCCAGAGATCGTAGATGAACTTCTTGGTCCCGATGATGCCCGCGATGACGGGGCCGCTGTGCATGCCGATGCGGAGCCGCCAGGTCGTTTCGTTCTCGCGGTTGAGCCGCGTGATCGAGGACTGCATCTCCAGGGCCATGTGCGCGCAGGCCTCGGCGTGATCCGTCCGGGGGACGGGCAGCCCGCCGACGGCCATGTAGGAATCGCCGATCGTCTTGATCTTCTCGAGGCCGTAGAGCTCCGCGAGCCGGTCGAACTCGGAGAAGATCATGTTCAACCAGCGCACGATCTCGGCCGGTGAGCTGCGGGCGGATTCCGACGTGAACTCGACGAGGTCGGCGAAGAGGACGGTGACCGCCGGAAATGCGTCGACGATGCTGTTGTGGCCCTGCTTCAGGCGGTCCGCGACGGCCTTGGGCAAGACGTTCAGGAGGAGCGCCTCGGCTTTGGCCTGCTCGAGCTGCAGGTCCTGCATCATCGCGCGGTCATGGTCCCGGAAGCGTTTCTTCTCCAGCGACGAATCGATGCGGGCGCGGAGCAGGACGTTGTTGAAGGGCTTGGGAAGGAAATCTTCGGCGCCGCGTTCGATGGCCGCGATCACGTGCTCGCTCTGCTCCTCGCCAGACAACATCACCACCGGGATGTCGCGCAGGAGTTGGTCCGCTTTCATCCGGCTCAGGACCTCGATCCCGTTCATGCCCGGAAGGTTGAAATCAAGCAGGACGACGTCGATCCCGCCCTTCTGCAGCGCGACAAGGGCGGTTTCGCCGGAGTTGCTGGTCTGGACGGCATAGCCCTGCGCAAGGAGGAGCTGCGAAAGGATCTCGGTGCCGAGTTCGTTGTCGTCGACGATCAGGAGCGAACCCTTGGTCGCGGACGCGGCGGCATTTGCCACCTTCTGCGTCGAGGAGAGCTTGCCCGTGCTTCCGGCCAACGCACTGGGCGTCGCCGCCGTTGTATCGAGAATCAGAAGGAGGTGGTGCGCCGCATCCCGGATCCGGTCGACGCTGTCGGGAGAGGGGCCGGATGGGCCCGGATGGGCGATGTCGCCCGCGCATCGGATGATCTCTTCCAACGGCACCCGGACCTGGTCGCGGACGACGGCAAGGATGCGTTCCCGCGACGCGTTCAGCTCCGCCGCCGCCGTGGAAATACGCGAGAACAGCTGGAGCCCCTCCGGAGCCGGAGCGGGTGCTTCTGTCATTCTTTCGGTCAACGACGCCATCGATGGGCCTCATCCGGACGGACCGGGGTCAACCCATCAGGACATCGGCGGGACCGGTTCCCGTTTGAAGGGGAATGCATGAGAACCGGACGGGGTCCGCCCGGGAAACAAAACAGGCCGCCCGGAATGGGCGGCCTGTTCGTATGAAAACCTGATGGAGACTGCTGCCGGTCAGATGAACTCGTTGATGATCGATTCGAGCATCTCCTGGCGGCCGGACTGGAGGCCGGAGACTTCTCCGATCTTCAGGGCGTGCTTCTCGCAGTCGGCGAAGCTGGCCTTGCCGGACTCGATCTTCGCGCCGATGCCGCTGTCCCAGGTGGCGTAGCGGTTCTTCACGAACTCGCCGATGCGGCCGTCCTTGCGGATGGCGGCGGCGGCCTTCAAGCCGCGCGCGAAGGCGTCCATGCCGGCGATGTGGGCGAGGAAGAGGTCGTCCAGCTCGAAGCTTTCGCGGCGGACCTTGGCGTCGAAGTTCACGCCGCCGTGGGTGAGGCCGCCATATTTCAGCACGCGGAGCATCGTCTGCGTGGTGAGGTAGAGGTCGGTGGGGAACTGGTCGGTGTCCCAGCCGAGGAAGTAGTCGCCCATGTTGGCGTCGATGGAACCGAGCGCGCCGGCGGCCCCGGCGACCTCCATCTCGTGCTCCATGCTCTTGCCGGCGAGCCAGGCGTGGTTCACCTCGAGGTTCAGCTGGAAGTGCTCCAAGAGGCCGTATTCGCGGAGGAAGTTGAGGCACGCGGCGGCGTCGGAGTCGTATTGGTGCTTGGTGGGTTCCTTCGGCTTGGGCTCGATGAAGAACGGACCCTTCATCCCGATCTTCTTCTTGTAGTCGACCGCCATGTGCATGAACCGGCCGAGGTGGTCCATCTCGCGCTTCATGTCGGTGTTGAGCAGCGTGGAATAGCCTTCGCGGCCGCCCCAGAAGACGTAGCCGGCGCCGTCGAGTTCCTGGGTCCACTCCATCGCCTTTTTCACCTGCGCGGCGGCGTAGCAGAAGACGTCGGCGTTGCAGCTCGTCGCGGCGCCGTGCATGTAGCGCGGGTGGACGAAGTTCTGGGCGGTGCCCCAGAGCAGCTTGATGCCGGTGTCCTTCTGGAGCTTCTTCAACTCCGTGGCCACGGTGTCGAAGTTCTTGTTCGACTCGGTGAGCGTCTTGCCGTGCGGGGCGACGTCGCGGTCATGCCAGCAGTAGAACGGCGCGCCGATCTTGGAGGTGAACTCGAACATGGCGTGGGCGCGCTTGATCGCGTCCTTCACCGTGCCTTCGCCGGTCTGCCACGGACGTTGCGCCGTGCCCCAGCCGAACATGTCGCCGCCGTTGCCGCGCATCGTGTGCCAGTAGACCACCGCGAAGCGCATGTGCTCCTGCATGGACTTGCCCTCGACGAGCTCGGCGGGGTTGTAGTGTTTGAACGCGAGCGGATTCTTGGAGTCCGCGCCTTCAAACTGGATCTTGGAAATCTTCGGGAAGTATTGGGGCATAAATGTGCTGGGCGTTGGGTCGGTTTGCGCGGGGGCGAGAAAAAGCCAAAGGCGAATGACGCGCAAGTCCGTTGTCCCGTCGGCAATCGCCCCGCGTCCTCCAAACCAGCCATTGACTCCGTTCGCCGCCAACGGGAACGATGCCATTGCCGCCGCGGCTGCCGCGGATTGCGGGTGACGCGGCGGCTTCCCAACCTACGCTGAAACCTATGAGTCTGGATTCCCTTTACGCCAAGTTGACCATCAAGACGGGCGCCAAGATGGCCCTCATCGTCCTCGACGGCCTGGGCGACATCGCCACCATGCCCCAGGGCGAGCTCACCCCGCTCGAAGCCGCCAAGACCCCGAACCTCGACAAGCTCGTCGCCTCGGGCGTCGCCCAGGGCCGCATGATCCCGGTCGCGCCCGGCATCACCCCGGGCTCCGGCCCTGGCCATCTCGCGCTCTTCGGCTATGACCCGATCGAATTCGAAGTCGGCCGCGGCGTCATCGAAACCCTCGGTCTCGGCATCGAGTTGAAGGCCGGAGACGTCGCCGCCCGGGCGAACTTCTGCACGCTCGACGCCAAGGGCATCGTCACCGATCGCCGCGCCGGCCGCATCGCCACGGAAGTCTGCGAGCGCCTGTGCAAGATCCTTTCCTCGAAGGTCAAGAAGGTCGGCGCCACGCAGGTCTTCATCTACCCCGGCAAAGAGCACCGCTTCGTCGTCGTCTTCCGCGGCGCCGGCCTGGAAGGGCCCGTGACCGACACCGATCCGAACCGCGAAGGCCTTCCCATCGCCACCGCCAAGCCGGTGGACGCGAAGAACGCCAAACAGAAGAAAGTCGCGAAGCTCATCGCCGACTTCTACAAGGCCGCCCTTCCGTTGCTCGCCAAGGAAAAGCCCGCGAACGGATTCCTCATGAGGGGCGCCGCCCATCAGCCCGACATCCCGACCTTCGAGGAGCGTTACCTGATGAAGCCCGCCGCCATCGCCGTCTATCCGATGTATAAAGGCCTCTCCCAGCTCGTCGGCATGGTGAAGATCGAAGGTCCCCAGACCATCGCCGAGCAGTTCGAGCGCTACATCGCCGAATACGACAACTACGACTTCTTCTTCATCCACTACAAATACACCGACAAGGCGGGCGAGGACGGGGACTTCGAGGCGAAGACCAAGGCCATCGAGGACTTCGACGCCGCGCTCCCCATCCTTCTCGGCAAGAAGCCGGACGTGCTCGCCATCACCGGCGACCATTCCACCCCGTGCGCCATGAAAGGCCACTCCTGGCATCCGCAGCCGGTCCTCCTGCACTCGGCCTACAGCGGGTCAGACAAGCTGGAACGCTTCACCGAGACCGGCTCCAACATGGGCAGCCTCGGCGTGTTCGAGGCGAAGTATCTCATCCGCCTGATGCAGGCGAACGCCAAGATGTTCGATAAATACGGCGCCTGATCGGCCACTGCCTGCAGCAAGTTACGGAAACGGCGACGGGAGTTCATCCAGTCGCCGTTTTCCTTTCGGTTACTTAAGACAAGCCGCTCAACGGCTCATCGCCAGAATCGCCGGATAGGTCGCCGCCCACGCCCAGAGGAAACGGTTGAGCCCGAGCAACAGCGCGTTCCCCAAGTGGAAGAGCAGCCCCAGCGACAGCAACGCGATTTTCCCCTCCATCGGCAGGATCAGGACGGCGGGGAAGAGCAGTTCAAAAAGGATCATGCCTCCACCAAGCACGCCGCAGAGCGGGCGATGCGAAGCCAGCCGACGCGCCGGAGCGAACACGACATACGGGCCCTTGGACGCGAGAAGGTTTTGCAGCGCGCGCCCATTCCACCAGTCGTCCGTCCGTAGTTTTGAAACGCCGGCCAGGAAGTAGGACAGGACGCTCTGCGCCGCGATCCAGCCGAGGCCCAGTTTTACCAAGGTCGGTTCCAGAAACCCCAGACTCCCGATCAGCAGGCCGAGTTGGACCTGGAACAACATGCTGTCGCTCCCGCCGCAGACGGGGCCGCGCGATCGCACGGTCAGCCAGATGGAATTGCCGAGCAGCAGCATGTTCGCGATTACAGAGGCCCACGAGAGGGGTTCCAGCGGAGAAACAATCAGCAGACTCGCCAGACCAAGCCGAAGGGCCAGCCACGGCGTCACGGCGCTGCCTTCCAGCGCGCCTCCGCTTTCGTAAATGCTCCGGGTCTTGATCAGTTCCACTGACTGGATGAAGAGCCCGGCTCCGAGAAGTCGCTCGGTCCACAGCATGGCCTCGGAAAGGTCCAGGGTGTTCATTTGCCGGGGCGGGCGAACGGAAGTTCCTCGGAAGTAAAAACGATCTGAGACGGCGCGCCGGGATCGATCAGGACCAAACGAAAACGAAAACGGTCCGGACCCGCGGAAGAGTGAAAGTGCGCGAGCCGGGTCCGGGTCAACCGCTCCAGCGTCGAGTGGGTTTCCGACTTCGCAAACCGGTTTCGATTGGAAAGAGGATCGTCGCGCAGTTCATCGACAGCCCGTTCGACGAGCGATGCTTCCAACAGCTCCAGGTTGCCCGACGGATTGAAGAGCACCCGCCTCAGATCGCGGGTGTCGTGCCCCGTAAAAAACGGCTTCCAATCGATCGCGACCGTCCGGCTGGAGATCAGGCAATACTCCAATCGCGGCACTTCCGCGAAGTCGTTGAAGAAGTTCCACGACGGCAGGAACAGCTTCAGGGCGGGCTTCCATTTGTCCGAGATCATGGGCGGCTTTGCGTCACTGGCGAAAGTTCCGCATCTGTCTGGAGCAATGAGGTGGCGGCAGTCGCGCTGCGACTGCCGGCCGAGCCGCAGCGCGGCTCGGCCCACCTTTCAAGGCAGCCAGACATGAGGCCAATCTGAAGCCTTCGAAGCCAGGCCAGCACGAACGGGATTGTGAAGAATGTAGTCGGCCTTTTCACGCAGGCTTTCCTCCGAACGAAGACGATGCTCGAAGAAGTCGAGCTGCCATTGAATCCGAATCGTCTTCGCGGTCCATTCCTTCCACTTGCTCAACCGGGTTCTGAACGGCAGCCGACCCGGCGGAAAGGTCATCAGAGCGTGGGCATGGTCGGGCATGAGCAGGAAGAGGTGGACGTGCCAAACGTGTTCGTTTTGGCGGTGCTCAATGGTTTCAAGGATAGCTTTGGCCGCGTCGGGAACCGCGAGCTGGTTTTTGCCGCGCGGCTCACAGCAGAACGTCAGGTAGTAGGTTTCCTGCGAGGGATCGATCCACAGCGGGACAGCGTGTGGGAGATTGCCCATGGGAATATGTCACGCGGACTTAATCAGGTGGGCCGAGTCGCGCTGCGACTTGGCCGGCAGTCGCAGCGCGACTGCCGCCACCTTGCTCCGTCACAGTTTCAAATCCGCGTCGGTCACGGCGCCTTCGGAGGCGGTGCTGACGAGGTGGGCATACTTGGCGAGGACGCCGGAGGTGTAGCGGGGCTTGATGCCTTTCCATGCGCTCTTCCGGGTCTCCAGTTCAGCGGCGGAGACCTGGGCGGTGAGTTCCTTCTTCTCGCCGTCGATCACGATGACGTCGCCGCTCTTCACGAGGGCGAGCGGGCCGCCGACGTAGGCTTCAGGAGTGATGTGGCCGACGACGAAGCCGTGGGTGCCGCCGGAGAAGCGCCCGTCGGTGATGAGGGCCACGTCCTTGCCGAGGCCGAGGCCCATGATGGCGGCGGTGGGCCCGAGCATCTCGCGCATGCCGGGTCCGCCCTTGGGCCCTTCGTAGCGGATGACGATGACGTCGCCCTTTTTGATCTTCTTGCCGAGGATGGCCTTCATGGCGTCGGGCTCGGAGTTGAAGACCTTGGCCTTGCCTTCGAAGCGCAGGCCTTCCTTGCCGCTGATCTTCGCCACGGAGCCCTTGGGGGCGAGGTTGCCGTAGAGGACGCAGAGGTGGCTGTCCTTTTTGATCGGGTTGTCGAGGGGGCGAATGATGCCCTGGCCTTTGATGTAGGGCGGCACGTTCTTGAGCGTCTCGGCCATCGTTTCGCCGGTGACGGTGAGGCAGTCGCCGTGGAGCAGGCCGCCATCGAGGAGCATCTTCATGAGCGGGCGGATGCCGCCGATGGCGACGAGGGCGCTCATGCTGTATTTGCCGCTGGGCTTGAGGTCGGCCAGCACGGGGACGCGTTTCCCGATGCGGGAGAAGTCGTCGATGGTGAGCTTCACGCCGGCGGCGCGGGCCATGGCGAGGAGGTGGAGGACGGCGTTGGTGGAACCACCGAGGGCGATGACGACGGTGATGGAGTTCTCGAACGCCTTCTTCGTCATGATGTCGCGCGGACGAAGGCCGATCTTGAGCATGTTGACGACGGCTTCTCCGGCGCGGCGGGAGTCTTCCTTCTTGGCCTTGGAGATGGCGTTCTGCGCGGAGCTGTTCGGCAGGCTCATGCCCAACGCCTCGATGGCGGAGGCCATGGTGTTGGCGGTATACATGCCGCCGCAGGAACCGGGGCCGGGGATGGCGCAGGACTCGATCTGGTCGAGCTCCTTGTCGTCCATGCGGCCGTTGGCGTGGGCGCCGACGGCCTCGAAGACGGAGACGACATCGAGCTGGCGCTTCAACGGATCGCCGGTGATGCAGCCGGGGAGAATGGTGCCGCCGTAGACGAAGACGGCCGGGCGGTTCATGCGGGCGATGGCCATCAGGCAGCCGGGCATGTTTTTGTCGCAGCCGCCGATGGCCACGAAACCGTCCAGGCCTTCGCAGCCGACGACGGTCTCGATGGAGTCGGCGATGACTTCACGGGAGACGAGGGAATACTTCATCCCCTCGGTGCCCATGGAGATGCCGTCGGAGATGGTGATGGTGTTGAAGACGATCGCCTTGCCGCCCGCCGCGTTGATGCCCTTTTCGGACTCCAGTGCCAGCTTGTCGATGTGCATGTTGCACGGGGTGACGTTGCTCCAGGTGGAGGCGACGCCGATGACGGGCTTGGCGAAGTCGGCCTTGGAGAAGCCGACGGGATAAAGCATCGAGCGGCTGGGGGCGCGTTCCGGGCCATCGAGCATGGGGCCGGAGAAGGGCCGCAGGGGATCGGTGCCGATCTGGTCATTGCGGCCGGGCACGGGAGCAAAGGGCTTTTTCATAAAAGGTCCGGGAGCGTGAACCGGAAGCCGGGTGGCTGACAAGCGCATGGCGGAGGGGAATGACGAAGCGCCGAAGGCCAAAGGAAGTCAGAACGGAACGGACGTTCTCTGCTTGCTTCGCCCGGCAGCACCCACTCGCCGGGCGAGGACGCCCGGCCTACAGGCTACTTCCCGTAGAAGCTCCGGATCGTCGCGATCACGTGGTCGACGTGCGGGTCGGTCAATTCCGGATACATCGGGAGCGGCAGGATGCGGCGGGAGGTTTCTTCGGCGATTGGATAATCGCCAGCCTTCCAGCCTTGGTCCGCGTAGCACTTCTGCAAATGGAGCGGCTGCGGATAGTAGATGAGCGTCGGCACGCCGCGATCGGCGAGGTGCTTCTGAAGATCGTCACGGCGGTCGGCCAGCACGTGGAACACATGGTAGACGTGGCCGTTGCCGGGAGCGGTCACGGGCAATTCGAGCGGCAGATCCTTCAAGCCGGCGATGAACTTGCCGGCGATTTCGGCGCGACGGGCGTTCCAGCGGTCGAGATGCGGCAGCTTGACCCGCAGGATGGCCGCCTGGAGCTCGTCGAGGCGCGAGTTGAAGCCGTGCAGGTCGTGGAAGTAGCGGCGTTCGATGCCGTGGACGCGGAGCATCTTGAGCTTCTTGGCCAGCGTTTCGTCGTTGGTGACGATCGCACCGCCGTCGCCGTCGGCTCCAAGGTTCTTGGTCGGGTAAAAGCTGAAGCAGCCGATGGCCCCGAAACCACCGACGCGTTTTCCGTCCTTCGTGGCGCCGATGGCTTGGGCGCAATCTTCGACGAGGTGGATGCCTTTTGGCCCGGCCAGTTTGGCCAGCGCGTCGAGCGGGGCGGCTTGGCCGAAAAGATGGACGGGGATGATGGCCTTGGTCCGTGGCGTGATACGTCGGGCAACCTCGGCTGGATCGAGCGTAAAAGTCTCCGGATCGATGTCGGCAAAGACGAGCTTCGCGCCCATCTGGACGACCGATTCGGCCGGGGCGATGTAGGTGAACGGCGTGGTGATCACCTCGTCGCCGGGACCGACTCCAAGGGCACGCAAAGCCAACGTCAGCGCATCTGAGCCGGAATTGACTCCGAGCGCGAATTTGGTGCCCACATAGGCCGCGAGTTCCTGCTCAAAGGCGACGACGTTGGGACCGAGGATGTAATGCCCGCCAGCCAGGGTTTTCTCCACGGCGGGCAGGATCTCCGATTTGAGGGCTTCGTATTGGGCGGCGAGGTTGAGAAACGGGACATTCATCCGGGTGGAGGAGAATTTGAGAGAGGAGGATTTACGGAAAGACTTTTCCGGTGAAAAGGGCGTTGCAGATGAACCCTTGCCCAATCGTCCAAAAATGATACGGTTTTGCCTCACAATGTATGAAAAATTCTGTTTCGATTTTGTCGGGCTTCCTAGGGGTCGTCACGTTTGTGCCAACTTCGGGAGCGTTTGTTCAGGTCGAACCTCCTCCGCAAATCATCGAAGCCTCGTTCCTCCAAAGTCCGTTCGGGATCAACGGACTGACGTTCGGGGTCAAGGCCTCGGCCAGCTTTCCTGAGTTGGCTTTGGAGCGGGCCACGACCGCCGGCGGGAAGATCGGAGTTCCCGTTTCCTCCCCGACCTCTGGCTTGACCTATGATGTTTCGACAACGGCGGAGCTGTTTCCGAATAGCCCCTCTGAGCACGCTAGAGGCACTGCGTCAGCCCGCTATGTCGTTGGCGACGGCACCCAGGCGGATTCCTTCAGTTTTTCCTTCTCGGGCGACCTCAAGACCTTGACCCAACCGCCGCCGGACCTCCTCTTTTCGAGCGCCGCCGTGAACCTGACGGTCAGCCTGAGCGGGCGTGTCCGGGGGAATGGAGATGGATCGCCCGACGCGCACTTTGCGCTGCCGCTTCCAAGACTTTCACTGGCCACTCTGCCTCCGGGCGCTTCGGAACTGGCGTCCGCCTTCATCAAGATCTACGACAAGAACTTCAACTTGACCGGAACGATTGACCTGACGGGTCGCACGTCGGCCAATGGCGTCTATGACCTCATGCTGGATGCCGGGCAGCTCTTTTACTACGAGGCGACCTACGCGATGATGATCGAGGACAAGGTCGATCCCCCTTTCAGCTTCAGCATGGGCGGAACCGCCGGCGCGTTCGTTCCAGCGCCTCCCCCGGTGCCGGTTCCCGAGGCCGGCCTGTTGTCGATTCCCGTGATGGGCGCCTTGGTCGGCGGGCTTATCTGGCGGCGCCGGAACAAAGCCTGATCCTCCGGAGCTCAAAAAAATCCCGCAGAACCAAACGGTCCTGCGGGATTTTCGTTGTCGGCGATCGCCGGGATCACTGCGCCGGCTTGAACTGGGCTCTCGCCTCCGGGAGCCAGGCCTGGATCTGTTTGATGCGGACCTCGTCCAGCGGATGCGTCCGGAGAAACCATGGGGTGCCCGCGCCGCCGGAGCTGCGGGAGAAGTCCGCGAATCGTTTCCAAAAATCCACCGCCGCGTCCGGTTGGTAGCCGGCCCGGGCCATGTAGGTCAGGCCGATGCGGTCCGCCTCGCTCTCCTGGGCCCGGTCATGCGGCAGGGAAACACCCACCTGGGAACCAATGCCGTAGGCGGTGTTGAGAAGCAGGATGTTCTGCGCGCTCACGCCCTTCGCAGTGGCGTAGGTGCCGAGCAGTTGGCCACCCAGCTGCAGACCCATCGCCTTGGTCATGCGTTCGCCCCCGTGCCTCGCGACCGCGTGCGCGATTTCGTGGCCCAGCACCACCGCCAGTCCCGCCTCGTCCCTGGTGATCGGAAGAATGCCCGCATAGACGCCGACTTTGCCGCCGGGGAGGCAGAAGGCGTTGGCTTCCTTGCTGTCGAAGAGCACGAACTCCCATTGCGCGTTCGGCATGTCCGGTCCGGCGACGGCGGCGATGCGTTTGCCAACGCGGAGCAACATCGCCGTGGCGGCCGCGTCCGTGCTGGTCTTCTGGTCCTTCTTCATCTGCGAGAAGCTCGAGAGGCCAAGCTGCGCTTCTTCGCCCTGCGAAAAGACGTTCACCTGCTGGCGGCCGGTGATCGGAACGGTTGAGCAGGCGACGACGACGGATGCGACCGCTGCCGCCGCGAGGACCCATTTGAGGAACGGTTTCATGCCGGGAAGTGTGCCGGGCTCGCCGGCTTCGTCCACGCCGAAGTCGCGTCCCCTTGCTTGAGTATTGGGGCGGCGGATCGGAGCATCCAAGAACCGTGCATTGGAGCGATCTCTTCAGCGTCTCGGATGATTTCCGGTATCCGCTCAATCTGCGGCCCGGCGACGCGTCGGCTTTTTTCAGCGCCACTTCAGATGGCGACGCGATCCTCGCAGAACGCCGGCACTGGATAGCATCGGCACCTTCGCAGCATCTCGGATTTCTGCCCGAGGCCGAAGACGCTCTTGCGGAGGCGGTCACGTTCGCCGGCCTGACCCGCACGGACGGGACTGGTGGGCTCGGCCTGGTCGCCGACCTTGGCCGGACGCTGGAGCCGGATTTTCTCCTGCTGATCGGCCCCATGCTCCACGTGGTCGCAGGTTGCGTTTGTTTTCCTTCCATGTGGGCTCCGGAAGAGAAATTCGGCCTTCCGCTGGCCTCGGTGCACGCGCCGGTGCCGGGCTTGAACGAACAGTTGGGCAAACATCTGGAACGCTTCTTTGCCCAGCTCAAGCCCGGTGCTTCGTGGGCACGCACCAACTGGGGCCTGAGCCGTTCGGCCGAGCTGAATCAGCATCCTGGCCGAAACCTTCCGCGTCTCACCGCGGAGGTTTCGCCTCAAGACGTATGGCTCCGGGTTGAGCACCAGTCGCTGTTCCGTTTGCCGGGAACGGGCGCAGTCCTGTTCGGCATCCGGATCGAGAACGTCTCGCTGGCCCACGTCAGGGCCCATCCGCAAGCGGGGCCGGGCTTGGCCCATCAGCTTGCGACCATGCCCGCCGCGACCGTCGCCTATAAAGGGCTCGCCTCGGCCAAGGAGCGGATCCTCGAGCTGCTCGCCTGACGCCGGATCAATCTCGAGCGAAGCCGGTTCCCGTCACGCCGTCACTTCGCGCTGAAGGCGAAGACGGTGGTCGAGTTCAGTTCCTCGCCCGGCCGGAGGATGCAGCTGGGGAAGTTCGCGTGGTTGACGGAATCGGGGAACTTCTGCGTCTCGAAACAAAGCGCGCCGTGGCGGCCGTAGCTGACTCCGCCGAGGCTGACGACGGGTCGGTCCGAGCTGAAGTGGTTGGCCGTGTAGAGCTGCACGCCGGGTTCGGTCGTCCGCACTTCCATCGTCCGGCCCGACTTGGGATCGGTCACGCGGGAGGCGAGGCCGAGTTCGCCGGCGGCTTTGGGGCGGAGCACGTAGTTGTGGTCGTAGCCGCTGGGCTTGAGGCCCGTCTTCAAGTAGCGCGCGCCGATCGAGGTCGGCTTGCGGAAATCGAGGTCGGTCTCGGTCAGGCTGGCGATCTCGCCGGTGGGGATGAGATCCGCGTCCACCTTGGTGAAGTGGTCGGCGTGGATCGTGACGACGTGGCCGAGGATGTCGCCGGATCCCGCGAGGTTGAAGTAGGCGTGGTTCGTGAGGTTGACGGGCGTGGGTTTGTCCGTCGTGGCGCGGTAGTTGATTTGCAGTTCGTTGGCGTCGTTCAGCGTGTAGGTCACGGTGACGTCGAGATTGCCGGGGAACCCTTCCTCGCCGTCGGCGCTGCGGTAGCGCAGTTCCAGCACCACTTCGGGGCCGGACTGTTTCACGATGCGCGCGGTCCACACCTTCTTGTCGAATCCGATCCGGCCGCCGTGGATGTGGTGTTTGCCCGAGTTCTGCGTCACGGCGACTTCCTTGCCGTCGAGCGTGAACTTCGCGAGGGCGATCCGGTTGCCAAACCGGCCGACGATGTTCGCGGCAGGGCCGCCCTTGGCGAAATAGTCGAGCGAGTCGGAACCGGTGACCACGTTGACCGACTTGCCGTCACGGTCGGGCACGTGGAGTTCGGCGATGATGCAGCCGAGATCAAGAATCTTGGCGACCATGCCGTGGCGGTTCGAGAGCGTGTAACGGGTGACGGAGCGGCCGTCGGCCAGTTTTCCAAAAGGGGCGGATTCGATCGTGGTCATCGTGTTGGCGGCGAGAGTTTGTGAAACGAGCCCGGCCCCGAGCAGGGCGGCGGTGGCGGAGGATGAAATGAAGCGGCGGCGGTTCATGATTGGTGGCGGGTTGCCCATGACTAAACGCGGGGCGCCGCCCGCCTGCCAAGGGATTTTCCTCGGGAAGACCGAAGAGCGGAGGCCGAAGGCCGAGGGAAGACCGTAGTCCCACCGGGACGGCAACGCGCCCTTTGACCGCAGGTCGGGCGGGCGCCGGCCGGCGTCCGCGTTGAATTTCCCCCCGCGCAACGAGCCTCTGCTTGCCATGCCCTAAGCCGGCAAGTAATCGTCTGCCACGTCCAAGTCGCATCATATCCACGCAACCGTTATGGCCAAAATCTGCTACCACCCCAGCGTCGAAGGCGCCCAGCACGGCGCGAAGTCCCTCGAACAGTTCCTCGACTACGCCAAGAACGCCGGCGCCGCCGGTGTCCAGCCGAGCAACTACATGCTCAACGACGGCAAGGGCGGGTTTCGCAAGGTGAAGGAGATCAAGGCCGCCTTCGCGGACCGCGGCATGAGCCTCGACGGCATCTCCGCGCACTGCCCCTTCTGGGTCCATACCAGCGCCTGGACCGGCACCAAGTCCGGCAACCCCTTCATCGCGCCCGACGTCGCCAAACTCACCTCCGACAAGAACGAGGCCTGGCACGAGAAATATCTGCTGAAGCTCATGGACCTCGCGGCCGAGCTGGACGTGAAGATGATCCCCATGTTCTGGGGCGTGGCCTTCGGCTGGGAACTGGCCACCGGCTATCCGTGGGGCTTCTGGGCCGGCGGCGGCTTCGACCTGCTCAAGGAAGGCCAGGAACGCTTCGTCAAGAAGACGGCCAAGCTCCGCGCCCACGCCAACAAGCTCGGCTTGAAGCTCTGCCATGAGATCCATCCCGGCACCGGCGCCTCCACGGCCGATGATTTCCTCATGCTGGTCGACATCTGCGATGGCGACAAATCGCTCCAGGTGAACGCCGATCCCTCGCACTGCTGGGAAGGCGAGGATTGGGAAACCCGCTTCAACAAGGTGGCCAAGCACATCTACGCCTGCCACGTGAAGAATTTCGTCATCCGCCGCGGCGTCTCCCTCCGCGCCATGGAACCGAACTGGACCAAACGCGCCATGCAGTTCACCGACCTCGGCAGCGGCGACCTGAACATGCAGCGCTACGTCGAGCTGCTCATCGCGGCCGGCTATCCCCAGCGCTACTGCGAACTGACCGGCAAGGCCACGGCCCCGCTCATCGTCGAAGCCGAGAGCGCCCACAAGGACCTCGACTACTGCAGCGCCGACGGCATCCGCTACGTGAAGAACAACCTGTGCTTCCCCGTCGCCGGCGGCAGCTTCGAAGACGGCATGGGCGCCTAGTCGCTCCGCTCGCGATCAAATCCCAAGACACGACGGGCGCGGGCGACCGCGCCCGTTTTCGTTTTTAAGTGACGCTCCCGGAGCGGTGTCCGCCGGGGCCGGACGAAACTTCGTCTTGAACCGAAGGCAAGGCCCCCTAGAGTCTTGCGCGCTTCGGTAGGCGGCGGGGTAGCCAAGTGGTAAGGCACGGCTCTGCAAAAGCTGCATCGCCGGTTCGATTCCGGCCCTCGCCTCCAATTCACCGAACGCGCGCGGCATGGTTCTCCGGGGTGGGTCGAGGTTGTTTCCAAGCTTGGAATCGCGAATCCCCCGCTCCTCGTCGTGGTCCATTGGCGGAGATCGCCTTCGTTTGTTTCAGGGAGTTCCAGTTGGCCGATGATTACGGCCGGTCTTCGACAACCGAGAAGCCAAGGCAACAGTTTCGTGGATCCCCTCAGAGCCACGCCCGCCGAGTCCCGCGAACGAACTACCCACCTTCTCCCCCTTGGGAACCGTTGTTCGGCCACGACCCAAGCCCTGAAAGGGCGGACCATCGGTCAACGGGGCCGGGCGGTTACGCCCTTTCAGAGCCCTAAACCGGTTGCCTGCCTGAACGGGGCCATGGGCCTGCGGCCCGCAGACCAGTCGTCGATTAAAGCAGCCCCCTAGCAGGGTTGGATTCATGCCTATAAATGGACACATTTCGGTTGGCTTGGGGGAAATTCCGTTTGGAATTCTACAAAGTGGACCAAATTTAAGCTCAGTAAGTTCCCTAAAGGGGTCCAGAAATAGGGTTCCTCGCTGCTTCCAGTGGTTGGGCCGGGAAGGCATGGAGAGCTTGCCGACGACACAGCAGCGCATGGCGATCATGTAATCCCGGCTCCGATAGCCGGGGGCCTTGCGTATCAGCGTGCTGAAGACGCTGGTCAGGCCCTCCAGGAAGCCGGGGCTCAACCATCCGTGGGGCCAAGTCGGCGAACACGGCCAAGGAGTTCTAGCCCTTGCGGCAGTTCATCCCGTCGACGCCCAGATGCCCCCGTCGGAGAGGTCCACCTTGGCCGTGTCCTGTCCATATTTATAAGAAAACAGGACACTATAGGTTCATGCGACTCTTTAGAATCTTTGTCTTGTATATTATTGGGTCGATATGCGAAGATCCGCCCCGCGAAATTGGAAACAGCGAGTAACCAGAAATATGACAAATAGCACGTCCGAATCGAAGCGGGCTCCATCGGGAACCCTGACGGCTCCTTGGGCGTGTTTTGTGGCCAATGTGATTCAGCAGCCGGTGGGCCATTCTCTTCGGCGCGTTTCTCCGGTGATGTTCGTGCGGTGGCTGCTCGTTCTCGGGCTCATGTTGGCGGGTTCATCGGCGCGGGCGCAGTGGCTCACGCAGTCCTTCACCCTCAAGCCGGGCTGGAACGCCATCTTCACCCACGTTGACGCTTCGTATCTGACCCTCGATTCGCTGTTGCCCGACGCCAATGGTCCCGTGGCGGAAATCTGGCTCTGGAAACCGACCTTCTCGACCGTCCAGTTCGTCTCCACCCCCTACACCAACGCGGTGGCCGACAGCCAATGGGCCGTCTGGACCAGCGCGCGCGGCGACACGGACACGCTGACGACCTTCGTGGGCAACGGCGCCTACCTCGTCAACAACCGCACCGCCAGCGACTACGTCTGGACGGTGAAGGGCAAACCGGTTCCTCCCGCCTACCAGTGGACCACGACCGGCCTGAACTTCCTCGGGTTTCCCACCCCTTCCAGTCCAGCCCCGAACTTCGCCACCTATTTGAGCCCGGCTCCCGGTTTGGATCTCTCGAAATCCCTTCAGAACCAGGCGCATGTCTTCCGTTATCCGGGTGGAAACCTCGGTTCGACCAATCCCACCGAAGTCGTTTCCTTCACCGCGTCCACCACCCCGGTCACGCGCGGCCAGGCCTTCTGGGTGCGCGGCAGCAGCGACTACTACAACCACTACTACGGCCCGGTGGAAGTCTCGTTGCAGAGCGCGGACGGCCTCCAGTATCGCGACACCCTCGGCACCTACAGCCTCCGGCTGAAGAACCTCACCACGACCAGCCGCACCGTCCGCCTCGCCCTCGTCGCCTCTGAAACTCCCCCGACCGGCCAGCAGGCCGTCACCGGGCTGCCGCAATTGCTCGTGCGCGGCGGGCTCAGCACGACCACGCTGACCTACGACTACGCGGTGCTGGCGAACCAGCAGTTCACCCTCACGCCGCAAGGCCAGGCCGGCTCCGAGCTCCAGGTGGTGCTCGGCTTGAACCGCACCCTGATGACCGCCGCGGCGGGTTCGCTCTACGCCGGCGTCCTGCGCATCACGGACACGGCCGGGTTGCAGCAGACCGATGTGCCGGTCTCGGCCACCGTGCCCAACTCCTCGGGCCTCTGGATCGGGCAAGCCAGCGTCAACCAGGTCGGCCAATATCTGAAGTCCTACCCCAAGGTGGACACGACCCAGTCGAACCAAACCTCGCTGATCAACGCAGCCGCCGCCGCGGCCAGCCGCCCGCCCAATGGCGCGGAGATGCCCGGCTCCGTTTGGACGGCCCGCGAAACCAATGTCTCCCGCGCCTACTCCACTGTCGCCTCCTCGCTTGATGGCCGCACCCTGGTGGCCGCCACATCGCCCGGCACCCTCTACGTTTCCTCGAACTACGGCACCAACTGGACCCCGTGCAGCACGGACACGAACCGCTACTGGGCCGAACTGGCCATCTCGGCCGACGGCAGCGTGATGGCGGGGACGGTTTACAACGGCTCGATCTACGTCTCCTCGGACTACGGCACCAACTGGGCCTCCACCGCCAGCGGTTCCGCCGCGTGGGTCGGCCTGGCCATCTCGGCCGATGGCAACCAACTCGCCGCCGTGGCGCTGAATGGATCGCTCTACACCTCGACCAATCGCGGCGTCAGTTTCACGGCGCGCCCGGGTGCGGGCACCCGCAACTGGAGCAGCGTGGCCATGTCGGCCGATGGCACCGACCTCGTGGCCAGCGTCAACCCCGGCCAGATCTACACGTCCCCCGACTCGGGCGCGACGTGGCGGACCAACGCCTTTTCCGCCAACTGGAGCGCGGTGGCCTCGTCGTCCGATGGGAACGCTCTCGTCGCGGCGGTGAACGGCGGCCTCCTCTACACCTCGACCGATGCGGGCGCGACGTGGACCGCGCGGGCGACCAACAACAACTGGAACTCCGTCGTCAGTTCCACCGATGGCAAACGCCTCGCGGCCACGGTGGCCAACGGCCCGATCTACACCTCCGACGACGCGGGCACGACCTGGACGGCGCGCGACTCGAACCGCAACTGGGACGACATCGTTTCCTCCGGTGACGCCACCCGGTTGGTGGCCGTGGTCAATGGCGGCTTCATCTACACGCTCAACCGCACCTTCGCGAGCTACGCCGTGGACGCGACCTCGGGGTTGGTGACGGACCAGAACGGCCTCTACCTCTCCTCCGGTGTGAACACGAACCTCGCCAAGGTGGGCAGCTCGTTTCCGCTCCGGCTCATCCTCCACAACCGGTCCGACGCCAGCCAGGTCAGCCTGCTCCAGCATGTCTATGTCGGGCCGGGCAAGAACTCGTCGAACACCGTCGTCGCCACCCGTGAAAGTTTCCTGGACGCCACCCAACTCGCGTCCGCCCGCCGCATCACCGCCACGCATCTCCCGTTCTCGAAGACGAATCTCTTCTGGAGCACCGGCGCCCTGTTCAATCCCGGCAGCGTGGTCAACTTCACGGTGAACGAGGGCTACAAGGATCAGACGAGCAATCCGTTCCTCCACACCTTCCATCCGGACCACGACAACCTCGACGTGAACTTCAAGGCCCTCCAGCCGCGCGGCGTCGAGTCCTACGACATCACCCGCAGCATCCGGCTGACCTTCACCACGCCCGGCACCGACTTCAAGACCCTCACCGCCTCGGCCCAGAGCCGCACCGGTGTTTATGAAGAGACCATGACCCTCGGCGCCCAGGGCGGTGCGAGCCGTGACTTCCGCCTCACCGGCAGCTTCACCCTCCAGCTCATCAGCCCGGTGGCCACGCTCACGACCCAATGACCTTTTTCCGTCGCTCCATTTTTCCCCTGCAAAACCCACCTGCCATGAATCGAAGCTCATCCCTCCTTCTCGGCGCGCTGTGCGCCGCGCTCCTGCTGCACGCGAACCCGGTGTTCGCCCAGGCCAACGCCAAGCCGCCCACGCAGATGACCTACCAGGGGTTCCTGACCGACGGCAACGGCCTGCCCTTCGGCAACACCGCCCCGGTCAACAAAACCGTCATCTTCCGCATCTACGACGCGCTGACTGGCGGCACGCTCAAGTGGAGCTCGCAGCAGATCGTCACCGTGGACAAGGGCTACTTCAGCGTTCTGCTCGGCCAGGGCAGCGCCGTCGGCAGCGAGCCGTTCAGCGCGGATCTCACCGGAGTCTTCACCGGAGCCAATGCGTCGGACCGCTATCTTGAATTGAACGCCGATGGCACGACCATCGCGCCGCGCCTGCGTTTCCTGCCCGCGCCCTATGCCATGCTGGCCAAAAGCGCGACTGAACTGCTTGATCCAGTCACCGGAGCCAGCTCCTTTTCCAGCGCCAGCGGCAGCGTCACGGCCAGCGGCAACATCACGGCCAGTGGCAACATCACGGCCAGTGGCAACATCACGGCGGCCAACTTGAGCGGCAACGGCGCGAATCTGACCAGCCTGAATGCGAGCCAGATCACCAGTGGCACCTTGAACAACGCCCGCACTACCGCGACCAGCGATAATTGGGGCAACACGATCGTCAGCCGAGACAGCGCCGGCGGATTCTACGCCTCGCTCATCAATGGACAGGCCCTCATGGCCTACGCCTATCGTTCCACCCACAGTCAGGGCGCCCACCTCGAGTGGAACAAGGACGGCGGCGGCGGTATGTCCTATCTTCTTAACCAGAAGGGCGGTGGCGGCGGCGGCATCGTCTTCGGTGAAGTTTCCACGGCCGACGTCCTCACCGAACGCATGAGGATCGATAGTGCCGGCAACGTCGGAGTCGGCACCTCGTCACCGGCATCCAAGCTCCAGGTGGCCGGTCAAGTGACCGCCGATTCGTTCAAAATCAACAACACGCCGACGCTCATCCTGTATTCCCTCCAGAGGTATAATTGGGGGTCGACTATCGCGGGAGTGTCGGTGTCCATCCCCTATACCGACATCACTACGAGGCAGAGCTCGATTCCCTCAGATTGGTGGAAATCAACCAGCAGCTATGGCGCGACCCCATATACCGCCACCTTTGCGGTTCCAGCGGGTGAAACTTGGGAAGTTTCCTATACCTGGCGGTATTATTGGGCCACGGACGACAACGCCAGCATCGTGATGAGCGTGAACGATGTGGCCACGGACGATGCCGCAACCTATATGTGGAGTGTTGCCCAAGGGCCTCATTTGTTCAACCAAACTCTGATTCTCACCTCGGGCACCCAGACGGTGCGTGTGAAAGCCGTCATCAGCGGAGGATCTGGGTCGGATCATATTTATTTCCCTTGGCATACTCCTACGCACACCGTTGTCAGGAAATACAAGGTCAACTGAACCTGACGTGGGTGGATTGATCCGATGCGCAACCATGTCCGGCCTATGTCCCCATTCTTCGAGACCATTTTGGCAACCGTCCTCGACCTGACCCTATGAAACGGCTCTTCCGCCCATTGACCCACGCGTTCGGGTGCCTCGTGCTCGCCTGCCTGGCCCAGTCGGCTGCCGCGCAGGTCGCGCAGATCGACCAGAACGCCGTGCTCTACACGACGAACTACCAGCGCGGCGTGAACTTCAGCTCACTCCGCGGTGTGCCGGGGAAGACCAACGCGTTTGTTGGCTCCGATGGCCGGGTCCCGACGAGCGGGACGGCGAATCAGTTTCAGGGCATCGTCACCTACGGCGCGGTGGTCATTCCCAAGACCAATGCGACGCTGCAAGCGGGCAAAAACTTTGAGCAGAACGCCGTGGCGCTGAACCTGCCACGCGGCACGGTCGGCGGAGTCACAACCATGGTGCTGCGGTCATCGCAGGCCGGCGGCCCGACGTTCTCGCAGGTGGTTTCCTTCTACTTCGGGTCGATCATCACCCCGCCGGACAGCGACGAAAACGGCGCGCTGCTGACGAACGTGTCTCCGACGGCCTATTGGAACCCGCAGCCCTACACAAACGCATCGCAGACCGCCGCCGGCTACTACTACAGCCCGAACGCGCGCCAGGTCTTCGCCACCGTGCCCGGTCCCATCCAGATCACCTGGCGCAAGAGCGATTCCGGCGTCAGCAACGGCAACACCAACAAGGTCACCGTCGGCGGTCTGGACTACGCCCTGACCAACAAGACCTACGTCGTCTCCGGCGCGGCCGTGAAGCCGCCGCGGAAGCTCTATTGGACGGAGAAGTCCTTCGCCGGAACCGGCAAACCCGTCTCCGTGCCCGCCGCCAGCGTGGGCGCCGTCTATTTCTCCTACAACCCGGCCCTGCCGCAGACCGTCCCTGCCGAATTCAACGACGGTTATGCCGACGCCGGTGCGGGTTCGACCAACGCCTCCCTGCCGGAGCTGCGGACCGTCTGGTATGATCCCGGCCAGGGCTTGATCCTCGCCTACAACGCCGAGGGCCGGGTCTTCATGGAACTCCTCGGCGACACCACGGAGAGCGGTGCCCGCGCGTTTCTCGGCTACGAAATCGTCGATGTCTTCCGGCAACCCGTCGCGCAGTCCTTGAGCAATGACCTGGGAGAAAAGATCAAGGCCTATGCCAATGGCCAGTCGGACGAGGACCTGTTGCCATCCCCGCTCCAGGCCACGTTGAACAGCCCTTATCTCTACCAGGACTCGTCGGGCACGAGCGGCCGCACGGAATACTATTCCGCCGCGCTGACGCAGAACCAGAACGACGTCCTCGTCCACTGGCTGGAAGAAGGCCTCATGGGCCTGCGTTGGCCCGGGATCTACAACCGCTACCAGCAGGTCTGGCCCGATGATCCGGCGAAATACAGCCACTACCTGCGTCCCGCCGTGGCCACGTCGACCGAGGCGGCCAATACCGCCGTGCAGCTCTCCGCCAACAACGTGCCGGCGATCCAGTATCAGGACCCGCTCGACTATGTCCGCGCGTTCATCGACGAAAGCTCGCGCTTCTACACCTTCCTCGACACGACCCAGCCCCGGCATCGCACGCTGCTCCGTCTGCAATCCGGCACGACGATCGCCTTTGAACGCGTGCTCTCGTCGCTCAGCACCACCCTGCTGCGCGGCAACGACGCGTCGTTCTCCGATGTGAAGGGCGTGTTGCCGCGTCCGGGCCAGCTTTCCGCGCTGACCCTCGACGGCACCGGTTACGGTCAGCTTCCGGCCGGCGTCTATTTCAACGGCGGCAGCTACACCGTGGAATCCTGGGTGAACGTCACCGAGGTGAAAAGCTGGTCGCGCCTGATGGATTTCGGCAACGGGCCCGGCGTCAACAATGTCCTTCTCGCCCTGTCCTCCGGCGCTTCCGGGACACCGGCGGCGGTGCATTATTCGACCACCTCGGCGAGCGTTTATTCGCCGACTTTGTTGGGGACCAACCAGTGGGTTCACTTGGCGGCGGTCTATGACGGCTCGACCTCGAACCTGACCCTCTACGTCAACGGCGCCGCCACCGTGAGCGTCCTCGCGGTGCCTCCGTCGAACGTCAACCGCACGAATAACTACGTCGGCAAGTCCAACTGGGGAAATGATTCGCTAGCCAAGGCGCAGATCGACAGCTTCCGCATCTGGTCCACGGCCCGCACACCGGACCAGTTGCAGCAGGACATGGCGAGCACCGGCTATCCGGCGGGCACGACGGGATTGCAGGTCCAGTTCAACTTCGACGAAGGCGGAAGCGTCGCCTACGACAGCAGCGGCAACAACCGCCACATGACCCTCTACGGCGGAGCCACCCTCACCTCGGCCAGCCTGGCGCAGAGCGGCTCGCCCCGTTACCTCTACCAGACCGCCTACGTGGGCGACCGGATCAACCCGCCCAGCGGCGAGCTCGGCAACACGGGCGACTACCTCGCGGGCTACATCCTCCAGAGCAGCGGCAAATCCTTTCATCCCGTCGCCTACAAGGATCCGTTCGTGGCCGGCTTCACCGATGCGAACGCGGGCGCGATCATTCCGGTGAACGCCATTCCCGGCGCGAGCACGCTGGAGGTCTGGTGGTTCCGCCAGAACGCGACCAACTCGGTCAAGAATCCCGGCACGGGTTTCGAGCCGATCTACTGGCCGGCCGTCATCGGCCGCTACTCGCTTGCTTGGCCCGACGCCACCGCCAGCCAGATCGTCATGGCCAACAACGCCGGCAGCGGCGGCCTCGCCAGCCTCCAGGCCAAGGGCACGATCTACACGCAGAACGATCCGACCCAGCTCGGCTACAATCCCAACGAGGAACACGCCCTCATGATCGGCGGCCAGGCCTACGCGCTGCGCGACGATCTCAACGTCACTTCCGGCTCCGGCTTCTCGTCCCTGCCCTATGTGCTGCTCGACTACAAAGAGTCCGACAACCGCCCGGCCATGCGCCCGTTCAAGGTGCTCCGTGAGAACGCGGCCGCCGGACAGGTCTTCGACTACGTGGTCGAAGCGGGCAAACAGCTCCAGGCGCCCATGCCGTTGCCCGTGCTTCCGCTCCCGCTGGCCACGATCAGCAACCTCACCGCCAGCGCGACGAACATCTACACGACCAACTACAACGCCGAGACCTCCGGCGCGGGCGGCGATCTGCCCGTGGGTTGGACCGGCTCCGAGGCCAACGGCGCGTATGCCAACTACACCTCGTTCACCTATCGCGACCGCAAAAACGGCTTCTGGGTCATGCGCGGCCAGCACGCCGGTTTGCCCGGGTTGGCGGCCGGAACCTACTACTCTTCGACCAATGGGTTCTCCAGCACCGTGGCCGGTGGCGGCGCCTTGAATGTCCGCACGACGAACTACATCCACACTTCTCGCCGCATCGAGTCGCTGGTGACCTCCGTGTCGTCGGACACGCCTCTCCCGTCCGGCGTCAGTTTCGGAGCGCTGTCGAATGGCCTGGCCATCTACGGCACCTGGACGGCGCCCAGCAGCACGACCTACCAGTTGAGCCTTGGAGACGGCGATGGATCGCAGGCGACGGTCAGCTTCACCTTCAGCACGAACAAGATGGCCCAGGCCGCGCTGGCCTTGAACGGCTTCATCGGACGTCCGCCGGTCCTCGCGCAGACGGCGACGAACACGAACTCGTTCAACATGCGTTTCTACTACAAGACGCAGGACGGCTTCGCCTGGCCCAACGACACGACGCCTCCGCCGACCGGCACCATCGTGCCCTACCTGCGTCCGATCGCTTCCGGCGTCTACACCGGCGACGGCGACGCCCCGACCGCTCCGGCCCAGCCCATCGTCTATCGCCCGGTCTGGCCCGGCACCACGCCCGCCGTGGCTTTCGGCGAAACGCTCACCGTCGCCAGCAAGGGCCGCCCGGCCGTTCGCGGCCAGAGCAGCGCGCACCTGCTCTACCAGCAGTCCATCGCGCTCGCGTCGACGAACCGCGCCAACTATCCCGCCGTCACGCTGCACGATCCGACGCGGCAGAAGAGTTTCGCGATGAAGTCCAACGCGGTCGACGGCCTCACGCAGTTGCCCATCGGCGTCTATGCCCAGAGCTACCAGGGCAAGACCTACTTCCCGAACCTGCCGCCGCACTTGGCCAACCGGTTCTTCTTCGATCCGAACCTCTCCTCCAAGGGCAGCCTCGTCTTCAAGGGCGCGTTCAAGGACGAGCCGACGGGTGAAAAATACGTCCAGCTCAACGTCCTCGCCGGCTCCGACCTCACCACGATCCTGGCGCTCTGCCCCGACGGCGATCCCGACAAGCCGAAGTGGAACACGGCCGTCAATGGAATGACGGCCATCGTCGAGACGTCCTACGAGAACCCCATGATCCCGGGCCAGTTCATCGTCAATCCCGCGGCGACCATCACGCGTGGCGTCGGCGAACTGGTCGCCATCACGAACAAGAACACGCCGGTCGACAGCTACGCGCTCAGCGCCGCCGGACCCGGCCAAGGCTACCTCACGATGATCGTGGGCAATGGCGACGCCTTCACGCCTCCGTCCGAGCCCGTCTCGATGTATGTGCTGCGCGTCAGCGGCCAGCTCTATCAGGGCGAAGTGAAGGTCATCCCGTCCGACAACCCGCTCAGCGAGCTGATCACCTTCGAGCATACGGGCGATCTGGCCGCGAAGACGGCGGACTACGAATACGAGTGGAAGGTCGCGCCGCCGGTGGATGGATTCCCGCCCGTGACCGACGCCACCATGAGCCGCTACCAGGCGCTCACCAGCGGCATGGATATCCAGCGTTATACGCTGGGTGCCAGCGGCATTCTCGTCCTCTCCGACAACTGGATCGTCATGCGTTACCGGCCCAAGAACCAGGCGCATCCTTTCTACAACACCTGGTCGGCTTGGACGCCGCCGCAGTTTGCCGGGGGCTATGTGAAGCGGGTGCTTGCGGGCATCAATCCCTTCAACCAGCGCACCTCCGACCTGAACAACAATGCCGTCAACACCGGCGCGAGCATTCTCACCCAGGCGGGCAAACGCTACGAAGGCGACATCGCCCTCAACCAGGACGCGCTCAACAGCTATGGCCTGATCGAGATCTACGAGACGGTCCTGAACCGCGCCCGCAACCTGAGCATCAACGCCGGCATCAACTACGGTCCGGCCAACGATTCCCTGCTCCTGGCCGCGGGCTACCTCAGTGATCTCTACCGGATCGTGGGCGACGACGCCGCGGATGACGCGGACAACCCGACCATCGGCATCGGCACCAAGGACAAGACCTACGGCGATGTCGCCACGGCCCTCTTCTCCTTCAAGGGCCAGGTGCCGACCCTGCTCGAAGAGGAACTGGGGTTGCTCCAGGGACGCGACGACGTGGCCTTGCCCGGCGTGCAATCGGCTCCGGTCTATAACCGGATGGTCTGGAACTACACCGGCGGCATCGACTCGGGCGAAGTCATCTACGCCCTCAACTACAACATCCTCGACCAGAACAGGGATGGAAAAGCCGACGCCGCCGATGCGGCCGTGCTGTATCCCCAGGGCCACGGTGATGCCTACGGCCATTATCTCTCGTCCGTGAAGGGCTACCATTCGCTGCTGATGAACCCGAACTTCGACTGGGTTCCCCGCGTGCAGGCGGTGACGGTTCTCGGGTTGCCGGTAACGGTCGGCTACATGGACGAACGCAAGTTCGCGGCCGCCGCCGCGTCCGTGGCCCGGACCGGCCGCCAGATTTTCGACCTCACCTGGCGCAAATACTACGTGCCCGGAGCGGGCACGAGCTGGGAAACCTTCTCCACCAACCGCGTCTCCACCCGCACGGTGACGGACGGCACCAACGTGGTGAACATCGTCCGCGAATGGGGCATGGACCAGTGGGCCACCCGCACGGGACAAGGCGCGTTGGTCAACTGGGTGGTCGGCAACGCGCTGCTGCCCGACATCGATCCCGACCCGAGCCACGAAGGCATCCAGAAGGTGGACCGCACCACGGTGCCCGAACTCAATGAACTGGTTTCCACCGCCACCGATCTCCAGGCGGCCATGGACAACGCGGAAGGCCGCTTGTCACCGCTGGGCGTCACGCAGGGCAGCATCGCCTTCGACATCAACCCGGCCCAGCTCGTCGGCACCGATCCCCAAACCCACTTCGAGCAGATCTACGGGCGCACCAAGCTCGCCTTGAACAACGCCGTCGCCGCCTTCGACGACGCCAAGGACGTCACCCGCCTGATGCGTTCCGAGGGCGACTCGCTGGCTGAAGTGCAGGCGCAGGTAGCGCAGCAGGAACTGGCCTTCACCAATGTGCTGATCGAACTCTACGGCACGCCGTATCTCGACGATCTCGGGCCCGGCAAGACCTACGTGCAGGGCTACGCCGGTCCCGATCTCTTCCACTACATGTATGTGGAAACCCCCGAACTGGCCTTCCCCGGAATCCTCGATCCGAAGATCACGAAGACCTACCGCGTGGACGTGCAGAACCTGCCGTCGGGCTGGGTGACCGGTTTGCAGTCCAAGCCCGAGAGCTTCGACTTCCTCCAGTTGGCCGACGACGGCATCGGCAACGACCCGCGTTCGTCCACCAGCTACATCGAATACTCGCTGACTCCACATGGCTACTTTGGCAAGCCGACCACTTGGACCAGCCGACGCCTCAGCCCCGGCCAGCTCCAGCAGGCGATCTCCGAACAGATCAACGCCCGGGGCGCGCTGCTCCAGGCTTTGGACGACAGCATCCGGGCCAAGCAGTCCTTGGACGGAATGGTTCGCCTTCGCCAGGCGTTGGTCCAGGCAACGGCCGAGACCGATGCCCTGACGCAGGGACTCGATAAAGCCGATCAGATCATCGATCAGATCGAGCACGCGGCCGAGGTCTTCGGCATGGTGCAGAACGGCATCTCCGAAGCCTACAAGCTGGCGGCGGAAGCGGCTTCGACTTCGTTGCCCACTTCGCTGATCGCCGGCCTGTCCGCCGGTGGCGACTTGACCTCGGTGGGCCGCGGCATCTTCAAGGCCGCAACCGTGGCCGTGGAAAATGCCACGACCGGGATCGAGATCGCCCGCAAGGCGGTGGCCTTCGCCCGCTCCGCGCAGGCCCAGGCCGACGCCATCGGCGTTAATTATGGCCAGATCAAACCCATCGAGCAGACCGAGGATCAACGGGCCGCGATGGTCGAACTGGAGAACGCCCTGGTCGCCATGCAGAAGGCCGCCTACGGCATCAACCGCGCCCTGCAAAACCACGACGACGCCCAGCGCAAAGTCTCCGCGCTCACGGCCAAGGGCGACCGCATCCAGCAGACCCGCGAGATCTCCCGCAAACGCACGGCGGCCATCATCGGCGGGTTCAGCACCCGGGACGCGGCCTTCCGCCTCTTCCGCAGCGAGAAGCTGGAGCGCTACAAGACGCTCTTCGACCTCGCTTCGCGTTATTCGCTCCTCGCGGCCAACGCCTACGACTACGAGACCGGCCTGCTCGGGACCGACCAGGGCAAGGCCTTCATCAGCCGGATCATCAACAGCCGCGCGCTCGGCGTGGTGCGCAACGGTGAACCGCAGTTCGCCGGCAGCAACACCGGCGATCCCGGACTCTCCAGCGCGCTCGCCGAGATGAAGAACGACTTCGACGTGCTCAAGGGCCGGCTCGGGTTCAACTCGCCGGATGTCTACACCACGCTGGCGTCGGTCCGCACGGGCAACCTGCGCATCCTGCCGAACACGAACGGCCTCTCCGTCTGGCAGGATTATCTCCAGCAGAGCGTCATGCAGAACGTCCTCGATGACGCCGATGTGCGCCGCTACTGCCAGCAGGTGGATCGCGGCGACGGACTGCCGGTGCCGGGCATCGTCATCACCTTCAGCACCTCGATCAACGCGGGCCAGAACCTGTTCGGCCAGTCCTTGGCGGCGGGCGACGCGGCGTTCCATCGCAGCTCCTTCGCCACGAAGATCAACTCGGTCGGCATCGCGCTCGAAGGCTACAAGGGCATGAGCATCCCGGGCGTGAACAACACGAGCGACCCGAACCTCTCCTACCTCGACCCGCAGGCGCTCGCGGCCAATCCGTATGTCTATCTGATCCCCGTCGGCACGGACACGATGCGGAGCCCGCCGCTGGGCGACTCCAGCCAGCTGCGGAGCTGGACCGTCGATGACGTGGCCATTCCGCTGCCGTTCAACATCGGCGGCTCCGGGTTCTCGTCGAAGAACTTCTACCAGTCGGCCGACTCGTTGACCGAGCCGCTCTACACCCTCCGCAAACACCAGGCGTTCCGCCCGGTGGATTCGGCGAACCAGTTCTCGGGCAATCCCTACTTCGGGACCGGGTTGCAGTTCTCCCAGTTCTCCAACCGCCGGCTCATCGGGCGCTCGGTCTGGAACAGCCAGTGGAAGCTGGTCATCCCGGCGGACTCGTTGCTGGCCGATCCGAAGGAGGGCATGACACGCCTCATCCAGACGCTGACGGACATCAAGCTCAACTTCACGACCTACTCCTACTCGGGCAACTGACGCGAAACCGCCATCTGCATGAAATCCAAACCATCCTTCGGCTCGCGGATCGTCGGCTGTCTTGTCCTGGTCGCGCTCTTCACGGGCAGCGGCACGTTCAACCAACAGGCCCAGGCCTATCCGCCCGCGCCGTTCCACATGTTCTTCGGAATGCTGCGGGACGAATACGGCACGCCCATCAACGTGGCCGATGCCGAGGTCATCCTCGAAACCTCCAGCGGCGTGCAGGTCAAGACCCGCATCATCTTCGGCATCGAGACCGGCGCGAATTACCGGCTGGAAGTGCCGATGGACGCCGGCCTGATGGCGGCCCCCTACCAGCCCACGGCGCTGCGGCCCTTCGCGCCGTTCCGCATCAAGGTGAAGATCGGCAAGACCGTCTATCTGCCCATCGAGATGCGCGGCGACTACGCCAGCCTCGGCCAGCCCGGCAAACGCACCCGCCTGAACCTGACCCTCGGCGAAGACGCCAACGGCGACGGTCTCCCCGACGCATGGCAACGGCTCATCAACGGCGACCTGTCGCAGGTGCAGCCCAACGCGAGCGCCGGCAACGGCCTGACCTACATGCAGACCTATTTGGCCGGCACGTATGCCGTCGATCCCAAGGGCGGCTTCGCCCTCAACATCGTCGGCATGTCCCACGGCGTGCCGCAGCTTGAGTTCCTCGCCGTCACCGGCCGCACCTACACGCTGCTCGGATCGAGCGACCTGAAGACCTGGAAGGCGCTGTCCTTCCGCATTCCGGCCAACGGAACCAACGCGCCTGCCCGGACAAGTTTCCTGACCGACTCGGTCCAGACCGTCCAGATCGAGGCCGTCAATCCAGCCGCTGAACCGGCTCCGACCTTCTTCCGGCTGGTGTTGCAGTAGCCCGGGACGCCATGAACACGCCCGTCTCCCCAACGCCCGCACCGGGTCTCCGCCTGCGTTCGAAGCTCTGCCTGCTGGCTTTGGCCACCCTCGGCACGCTCGCAATGTTCCTGCTGCCGAGAAAGGAACAGCCTCCGACGCCGACATGGCTCACGCTGGAACGGTCGCAGTTGGAAACGCGGAACGGCCGTTCCCATCGTCCCGGTGAGGCGGTTCCTTTCACCGGAATCGTCACGGATCATTTGAAGGATGGGACGCTGGTGGTCCAGTCCGACATGGTGGACGGGCAATTGCACGGCGAGTCCACCGGCTGGTCCACGAACGGCGTGCGCGAACTGCACGAAGAATTTCAACTCGGTCTTCCCCACGGCACCCGCACGACCTGGCATCCGAACGGCCAGAAAAAATCCGAAGGCCAGCTCGTCGCCGGCAAGCAGCACGGCAGCTATCGCCAGTGGGACGAAGCCGGCACCCTCGCGGCGGAGGCCGGATTCGAGGACGGCAAACCGCACGGCATCTCGCGCGCCTGGCATTCCGATGGATCGCTCAAGGCCGAAGTCCTGATGCGCCACGGCGAAGTCGAGGCCAGGCACGTCTACCCCGTCGGCACGCGCTGGGAATCCGCGCTGCTGGCCGCAACCGCTCCCGCAACCGCTCCCTCAACGGGCACCGCTCAAACCAAATGACGACGTCCATGATTTTTCAGCGCACTTCCCTGGCCGCCATCCGTGCGGCGACGCGTCGGCTGGCGATGGGCGCAGTGTTCGCCGTCTTGGGAGTCCCCGCGATGTTCGCCGCTGCGCCGGCGAACGATTCCTTCGCCGCCCAGCCCGTCCTCGTCGGCAGCACCAACTCGGTCAGCGTCTCCAGCCTCGGCGCGACCGCCGAAGCGGGTGAACCCAGCCATTACGCGGGCAATCCGGCCTCGGCCTCCGTCTGGTGGACCTGGATCGCGCCCGACAACGGCGTGGCCGTGGTGGACACGCTGGGCAGCTCGTTCGACACCGTTTTGGCGGTCTACACGGGCGACGCGGTCAACGCTCTTTTGTTGGTGGCCAACAACGACGACGCGCCCCTATTGGCGACCAGCCTGCTCAGCTTTCCGGCGGTTCGTGGAACCAAGTATCGCATCGCGGTCGATGGGTTCTCGGGTTTGAGCGGCGATGCCCGTCTGCGCATCCGGCTTCCGGTCGCTCCGTCCGCTCCGAACATCACGGGCCAACCGGTCAGCCAGACCGTGTCCGAGACCCCGGGCAGCAACGTCACCTTCAGCGTGACGGCCACGGGCAGTTTCCCGCTCGTCTTCCAGTGGCAGAAGGGCGGGGTGAACCTCGTTGGCGCGACCAGCTCCAGCGTCACCTTCTCCAATGCGACGCCCGCTGCGGCGGGCAACTACCGCGTTGTGATCACGAACTCCTCCGGCAGCGCCACCAGCTCCGTCGCCGTGTTGAATGTGCTGACAACCCCGGGGCAGGACATGTTCGCCGGGCGCGTCGTCATCAGCGGCCAAAGCGGCTCGGTAGTCGGCCACAACTACGGCGCGACCCTGGAAGCGGGCGAGCCGCTTCACGCGGGCGTGACGAACGGGGGTTCCGTGTGGTGGACGTGGACCGCTCCGCAGAACGGGCTGGTGCAGTTGGACACGGCGGGCAGTTCGTTCGACACCGTGCTCGCGGTTTACACGGGAGCCGCCGTCAATTCCCTGGTCGCCGTCGCGGCCAACAACGACGAGATCTCCGGCCAGCTTGCTACCAGCAAGGTCTTCTTCCGCGCCGTCGCCGGGGTGGTCTACCACTTCGCCGTCGCCGGGTTGACCGGGAATGGCACGGCCGCCGTCGGCGACATCGCGCTCAACCTCGCGCAATCGCCGGACAATGATTTCTTCGCCAACGCGCTCGTCTTCGCTCCTAATTTGACGCGCATCCACGACAACAACACCGGCGCGACCAGGGAGCCGGGCGAACCTTCCCATCCGGGCAACCCGGGAGGGAGCTCCGTCTGGTGGAAGTGGATCGCCCCGAGCAACGGCACCTACGTCGTGAGCACGGCGGGAAGCGCGGTGGAAACCGTCCTCGGCATCTACACCGGCAACTCGGTCGCCACGCTGGCCATCGTCGGCGTGGATGACAGCGCCAGCGAAGACGACGCGGCTTCGGTCAAGTTCTTCGCTACCGGCGGAAAGACGTATTCCTTCTCGGTGGCCGGTTACTCCGGCACCAACGGCGTTGCGCAGGGCGCCATCGTCCTCAATCTGAACCCGTCCCTCGTGCTCAACGACGCGTTCGCCGAGCGTGTGACCTTGTCCGCGCAGACCAACCGGGTGATCGGCTCGAACCTCGGAGCCACCAAGGAGCCGGGCGAACCGGACCACGGCGCAAACGCGGGCGGACGTTCCGTCTGGTGGAGTTGGACGGCGCAAATCGACGGCCCGGTCGTCGTCACCACGCGCGACAGCGACTTCGACACCGTGCTGGCCGTCTATGGCGGAACCTCGTTGGGCTCGCTCACATTGATCGCGGAGAACGACGACTCCGATCCCATCAATCCCGCCGCCGGCAGCGTGGTCGTCTTCCCGGGCGTCGCCGGACAGACCTACCAGATCGCGGTCGATGGCTACCGGAACGGCGCAGGCACCGTCGCGGCCGGAAACATCCAGCTCACCCTCGCCCAGATCAACCCGGACGTGCTCGGGGCCAACGACCTGTTCGTGAACCGCGTCGCCATCACGGGCCGGTCGAACCAGGTCTTCCAGACCAGCGCCAACGCCTCGGATGAAGTCGGCGAACCCAACCACGCCGGCAACGACGGCGGCAAGTCGCTCTGGTGGTCTTGGGTCGCCCCCGCCACCGCGCCCGTCCGCATCGACACGATCGGCAGCGCCTTCGACACCATTCTCGGAGTCTATCAGGGAACCAACGTCGGCGCGCTCGCCGTTGTCGGGTCCGACGATGAAAGCGGCGGAAATGGCGCCAGCATCGTCTTCTTCGAGGCTGTGGCAGGAGTCGAGTATCAGATCGCCGTCGATGGCTTCAACAACGGCGCCGGTGCCGCTTCGGGCCGGGTGGTCTTAAATCTCTACCAGTTCGCCAGCGGGGCTTTGCACGCGAACGACGACTTCGACCAGGCGTCGCCGATCTCGGAACCGTTCCTGACCGTGAACGCCTCCAACATCGGCGCCACCCGCCAACCCGGCGAACCCGCCCACGGCACCGCGCAGACGGGCCATTCCGTCTGGTGGACCTGGGCCGCCCAGAACGACGGGCCGGTGACGATCTCCACGACTGGCAGCCAGTTCGACACCGTCCTCGGCGTTTACACCGGAGCCGCCGTGAATGCGCTCTCGCTCGTGGCCGAGAATGACGACATCGATCCCGGCCACCTCCAGAGCCGCGTGACCTTCCAGGCATCCGCCGGAACCGTTTACCGCATCGCCGTGGACGGCTACGGCAACAAGATCGGCTTCATCACCCTGACCGTGACGCCCGGAGCCGCCGCGCAAACCGCGCCGCAAATCCAACAGGCCCCGGCCGACCAGACCCGCTTCTCCAACGGCGGCGGCGGCACCAATGCAAGTTTCCGCGTCGTGGCCACCGGTTCATCGCCGCGCTCCTACCAGTGGCTGCGGAACAATTCGCCCGTGGCCGGAGCCACCAATGACCTCCTCACCGTGGCCAATGTCACCGCGCTCAACGCGGGAACCTATCGCGTCGTCGTCAGCAATGCCTTCGGCACCGCCACCAGCGCGGCGGCCGAACTCACCCTGCTGGCCACGCCGTTCAACGACGACTTCGCCAACCGCAGCGCGATCACCGGAACCTCCAACGTGGTTCGTGGCTCAATCCTCGGCGCAACCAAGGAGCTGAACGAACCCCGCCATGGCGCCGAGACCGGTGGCCGATCCGTCTGGTGGAAGTGGACCGCGCCCGCGAACGGCCCGGTGGAACTCCACACCCTCGGCAGCTCCTTCGACACTGTGCTGGGAGTCTACACCGGCAATGCTGTCGGCAGCCTTACCCTGGTCGCGGAGAACGACGACATGGTGGAACTAACCGTCTTTTCCAGCCGTGTTCTCTTCACCGCCGTGGCCGGGCAGGAATACCAGATCGCCGTGGACGGCTTTAAGACCAACAACACCGCCGGCAGCGTGGTGCTGGCCCTCCGGCAATCACCGCCGCCGTTGATCGTGGTCCAGCCGAGCGGCCTGAACCTCGTGCATTCCACCAACACCGCCTTCGCCCTCGCCGTGGTCCTCTCGGGACCGGCTCCGTCGACGGGGTATCAGTGGACCTACGCGGGCAATGCCATTCCCGGTGCGACTAATTCCACCTACGCTTTCGGCGCGCTCAGCCGCACGAACAGCGGGGCCTACGCCGTGACGATCACGAACCAATTCGGCAGGGTGACCTCAAGCAACGCCGACCTCCGCGTGCTCGTCTCCCAGCGGATGCTGGCTCCCCAACGTCTGCTGAACGGCCGCGTGCGCATCCTCTTCAGCGACCCGGACGGAACGCTCGCTTCCGATCCCAGCCGCTTCGAGGTCCAGCACACGACCAATCTGGGCGCACCCGTTCCCATCTGGACCATCAACTCCGGCCCGATCACGCCCAGCAGCGGCCGCTACCTCTTCGAGGACCAGACCAGCGGAGCGGATTCCCTGCGTTTCTACCGGATCGTCGAGAAGAACCCCTGAGACTGCGGGGCCTCGATGTGCCGCCGCGAAGCGGCCGCTTCAAGTCAGGGCAGCGCCTCTCGCCTGCCCAAGGCGCTCCCTCCGGGAACCCGCTGGTCCGGCCGTATCAGCACATCGGCCGGTGCGGAAATCCAAGCCGGCACGGCGCAGGCTGGACGACCGTCCTGCCTTGCACGGCATCGTCACGGCTAAACAATGCCGCTGTGGCCTGCTCCCAATGATGCCTGGCCCGGGGCGGCTCGGCGGGGGCCTTCACCCTATCTTGGATTCGTGTCCGCCCATCACAGCCCGAGGTTCGCCACCCAGACGCCGTAGCCCTGCGTGCCGACCCAGAGTTCGCGGGTGGCCGGGTTCACCCGCATCCAGCTGGCTTGTCGTGGACCGCTGGAGGTTCCAGGCCGGGTTGGGCCGGACGCCATGAGCTTGTTCCAAGAACGCCCGGCGTCGGTCGAAAAGACGACGGGCACTTCCGTCATGTAGCCGGAGGACATGCCGCCGGCGTAGAGGATGTTCGGGTTCACCGGATCGATGGCCACGGTCTGGATCCAACGTCCGCCGAACTGGTCGAGCGGTGTCTTCATCTCCGTCCAGATGCCGCGGGAGAGCTGCTTGAGGCGGTTGCCGGTCGCGATGAAGTAACGCCCGTTCTGCGAATCCGGCGCGACATCGGTCAGGCTGCCGGGCACGGGCGAGATGGATTGCCAGGTCAGGCCCTCGTCGAGCGAGCGGGTGAGATGCGTGCTGAGCCGGCCGAGCAGCTCGTGGGGCGGATTGGGACTGGCCGCGAGGACGACGTTGCACGAGGTGGTCACTTCCCAGTTGAGGCCGCCGTCGCGCGAACGCCAGCCGGGGAAGAAGAGCGCGTTGGAATTCGTCGCATGGCCCACGATCGAATCGGAGGAGGTCCAGCGGACCGGGCGACGTGAGCCGTTGGCCGCCTGCGTCCAGGTGTTGCCGCCATCGGTGGAGAGGTGCCCGAGGCGTTCGTTGTTCGCGCCGTAGATGCCGGCGAGCAGCGTGCGGCCATCGGGCGAATACGCCCCGAGAATGCTCTTCGATCCGCTGCGGCCTCCCGGCCCGATGGCGGCCCAGCTCGCGCCCCCGTTGCGGGTGAGCAGCGTGTCGGAGTCGGTGAAGG
>CANJSG010000010.1 GCA_947476875.1 Verrucomicrobiota bacterium
GCAGACGGGATCGTCCGCACGAACCTGGCCCTTTTCATCGAGCCCGGACAGCTCGACACGCTTCGTGGCGTCGTCCACGAAGTCCTTGATGGCGCAGCATGCCGGGTTGTTGAGATCTCGGTGTTGGCTGGCGACGGGCGCCGACGCGAACTGGCCTGCACCGCGACCCGTCTCGCGGGCGACAGGTCCGAAGTGATGGTCTCCGCCCTTCGCATCAACGAGGTCCAGGGCGAAAGGCCGTCTTCAGAACGCGCCCTTCGCTCGGTCGTTGAGGCCCTTCCGATGGTCGTCCAGCTCAAGAACGTGAGGACGCGCACCGTGACCTTCGCCAACGAGGCCCATCGCGGTTTCGGCTGGGACCCCGAGGTCATCGTCGGAGGACAGGAAGACGACTGTTTCGACGAGGAAACGTCCGCCAAACTCCTCGAAATGGACCAACGCGTCGTCGAGTCGGGCAAGACCATCGTGACCGGCGGTGAACCGATCGCCACCCGGAGCCGGGGGCGGCGCTACTTCTCCATCCGCAAGGTTCCGATGTTCGAGGATGGTTCCGAAATCGTGTCGAGCATCCTGACGGTTCTCGAGGACATCACGGAACGCCACCTGGCCGACCGTGAACTCAAGCGGACCCAGTATCTTTTCCAGTCCCTCGTCGATTCGCTCCCGTTGGCCGTCTTCATCAAGGACGCCCGTTCGGGACGCCATGTGCTGTGGAACAAGATGGGCGAAAGGATGGTCGGCCAGCCTCGCGAACGCCTCGTCGGCCGGACGGACCACGATCTCTTCAGCGCCGAACAGGCCGCCCGTTTCGTCGAGGACGACAAACGCGTCTGCCACGAGCGCAAGATGATCATCGTCCCGCTCGAGGAGCTAGAGATCCAGGACCGCGGGCTCCGCCTCATGGCGACCAAGAAGTTCCCGATCGCCAGCCCCGACGGGGAGGTCATCTACATCGTCGGCATCACCGAGGACGTGACCGAGCGCGTCCACTCCGAGGACGCGATCCACCAGGCCCGTGAAACCGCCGAGCAGCTCGCCGCCGAGCGCGAGGAGAACTGCATCCAGCTCGCCGAAGCCGTGAAGAACGCCGAGGCGATGGCCAAGGCCGCCGAAGTCGCGAGCATCGCCAAGAGCGAGTTCCTCGCGAACATGTCCCACGAGATCCGGACGCCGATGAACGCGATCATCGGGTTCTCCAATCTCCTCCTCGACACGCCGCTCAACGCCGAACAGCGCGACCACCTGTCCACCGTCCGCAACAGCAGCGAGGCCCTCCTCTCGATCATCAACGACGTCCTCGACTTCTCCAAGATCGAGGCGGGCAAACTCAGGCTGGAGGAGATCCCGATCGACCTGTCGGACATCGTCGAGCAGTCCGCCGAACTCATGTCGCAGCGGGCGAGCGCCAAGGAACTTGAGCTCGCGACGCTGATCCGCAACGACGTCCCAGCTTCCTTGATGGGTGATCCGAACCGGCTCCGGCAGATCCTCATCAACCTCATCGGCAATGCGATCAAGTTCACCGAACACGGCCGCATCTTCGTGGAGGTTTCCATCCATCGCGCCGAAGAACGGTTCGTGGAGCTCCAGTTCGCCGTCTCCGATACCGGCATCGGCATCACCGCCGAAGGCCAGGCCCGGCTGTTCCAGGCCTTCACCCAGGCCGACAGCTCCACCACGCGGCGCTTCGGCGGGACTGGTCTGGGCCTCGCCATTTCGAAGAAGATCGTCGAGATGATGAACGGCCAGATCGGTGTCACCAGCGAACCTGGGCACGGGTCCACGTTCTGGTTCCGCGCCCGGCTTTCCCTCGGCGAAGTGACGACGTTCGAGGAACCGAAGTCCGTCGCCGTCCTGGCCGGCCGGCGTGTGCTTGTCGCGGCCGACGACGAAGCCGTTCGCCTGGTCGTCGAGCACTACTGCGTCGGATGCGGGATGCAGGTCACGACCAGTCCGGACGAAGTCGATGTGCTCGCGCATCTCGAACGCGCGGTCGAGCAGGAGAAACCCTTCGACCTGTTCATCATCGACCTCATGTCGAAACGCTTCGACGGGCAGTTGCTGGCCACCACGATCAACGACCGGAAACTTCTCGGCACCGCCCGCACCCTTGGATTGACCGGCCTCCGTCAACGCCTGCAACCCGGAGCCCTCCAGCGCGCCGGCGTCGCCCAGCGCATGACCAAACCCGTTCGCCGCGACGAGTTCCGCGATCAGCTGGTCAGGCTCATCAGCCGCGTGGAATCTCCTGCTCCGGTCATCCTCGCCAGTTCGTCGCCGAAAGCGCCCGTCAAGGCCAAGGCTGGCCGCATCCTTGTCGCCGAGGACAACATGGTGAACCAGAAGCTCGCCACCCTCATGCTCCGCAAGCTCGGCTACCAGGCCGACATCGCCAACAACGGCCGCGAAGCCGTCGAGGCCCACACGAAGAACGGCTACGACCTCATCTTCATGGATTGCCAGATGCCGATCCTCGACGGTTACGCCGCGACCAAGCTCCTGCGCGACAATTCCAAGACGTGCAACGTCCGAATCATCGCCATGACCGCCAACGCGCTTGAAGGCGACCGCGAGCGCTGCATCGCCGCCGGCATGGACGACTACATCGCCAAGCCCGTCCGCTACGAAGAACTCGAGGCCCTGCTGGAAAAGACCTTTCACTCCCCTTCCGTTGACCGTCCCGGAACGCGCGCCGCCTGATCCGGCATCCGGCTTCCGCCCTGCCGTCACGCTTCCCGCTTCCCGGCCCGCTTCCCGTCTCCCATGCTCGCGGCATCATGTCCGCCAGCCCACTGCTGAATCTCGAACTGCCCGGCATCCCGAAGATCAAGTCCGGCAAGGTCCGCGAAGTCTTCGACCTCGGGGACTCGATCCTCTTCGTCGCCAGCGACCGCATCTCCGCCTTCGACTGCGTCATGCCCAACGGCATCCCTCGCAAAGGCGAAGTCCTCACGCGCATGTCGCACTTCTGGTTCGACCAGACGGAATCCTTCCAGCCCAACCACCGACTCGCCCGCGAGGACGATCCGCTGCCCTCGCGCCTCGTGCCCTTCGCCGCCCAGCTCGCCGGCCGCAGCATGATCGTGAAAAAGTCCCAGCCCCTCGCCATCGAGTGCGTCGTGCGCGGCTACCTCGCCGGCTCCGGCTGGAACGAATACAAGAAGCAGCAGACCGTCTGCGGCATTCCGCTGCCCGCCGGACTCGTGGAATCTTCCGAGCTGCCCGAGCCCATCTTCACCCCGGCGACCAAGGCCGAGACCGGGCACGACGAAAACATCTCCTTCGAGCAGGCCATGAAGATCGTCGGCGCCGACATCGCCGAACAGGCCCGCGCCGCCAGCCTGCGTCTCTACAAGTTCGCCCGCGACCATGCCCGTCAACGCGGCATCATCATCGCCGACACCAAGTTCGAATTCGGCCTCTTCGACGGGAAACTCATCCTCATCGACGAAGTCCTGACCCCCGACTCCTCCCGCTTCTGGCCCGCCGACCTTTACGTTCCCGGCAAAAGCCAGCCCAGCTACGACAAACAGTTCGTCCGCGACTACCTCCTCACCCTCGACTGGGACAAAACCCCGCCCGCCCCCGCTCTCCCGCCCGAAGTCGTCGCCAAGACCCAGGCCAAGTATTTCGAGGCGTATGAGAAGCTGACTGGGAAGAAGCTGTAGCTGTCAGGCGTCCGATACTTGATTTTCCATGGTAACCACGACGATTCAATTCAGCCCTGAGTTCCTTGTTGAATCCTTGAAGCGATACAGATTGCAGCATCGAGGAAGGCTCGCCGTTTTCGGTGTCAAACTGGTTGCTCTTCTGGTGTTCGGCCCGATCGCAGTTTTACTGGCACTGACGGGTCATGCCGGTGCAGGTGCCGGTTTGGCCGCATTCAGCTTATTTGTGTTCTTCGCCCATCATCTGGATTTCTGGTGGGCAAAGCATTCATTCCTAAAATCGCCCTACTTGAACGATGTGTTGGTAATCGAGTTCTCCGAAGTGGGGTTTCATGCGCGATCACCCAAACAGGATGTGAAGTTGCAGTGGTCTGTCTTCACCAAGGTGGTCCACTTCAAGGACGGATTCCTGCTCTTCCAAGGACCAAAGGTCGTCAATTGGATCCCGTTTTCCGCATTTGAGAATTCCGAACAAGTCAGCGAGTTGGATCAACTCATCCGGCAGAAAATTCAGGAACACAAGGTGGTTGGCCAATAGGCCGGGTGAAGCCGCAAATTATGCATCGGGATGTCTCGCCATCTCAGAGTAGCCGCGGAGCGGTGGCAGACAGTAGCCCACAGCGTGAGCTGTGGGTTCGGGCCGGAAATGTTTGTGAGCCCCGGCCATCTTCAAGCGCAGGTAGGGCGAAGCCTCCCGGCGAGCCGCCTCATGGCCGACTGCTGACCAGAAGGCTTCTCGCGGGAAGCCTTCGGTTCACTGAAGCCAAGGGTCGTTGCCGCCGAAGCCGGTCACTGCCTGACGGAAGCCCAGCTGCGGCTCGGCGGGAGCCTGCGCCCTACCTGCTCCAGGACTTCGTTCCCCATTCGTGTCCCTTCGTGTCCCTTCGTGGTTAAGGATCCATGGACGCGCTCATCGAAGACTTCCTGTTCCACATCCGGCACGAGCGCGGGCAGTCGGCGAACACCCAGCGCACCTACGCCGCGCAGTTCAAGAAGTTCGTCGTCTGGGGCAAGGAACACGGCGTGACCGATTGGAAGCAGGTCACCACCCAGCACCTCATCGACTTCCTCGAACTGGAGCGCGATCGCAAACCCGCCGCCAACCGGCCCGGCAACGCCAAGATGAGCTCGGCCTCCGTCTACCTGCGCGTGGCCGCCTTCCGCGCCTTCTTCCGCTTCACGGAACAGAACAACTTCCTGCCGTCGAACCCGGCAGCGAACCTCGCCCTGCCGCGCCGCGCCAAACGTCTGCCCAAGGATCTCACCAGCGCGGAGATCGCCCAGATCCTGCGCCCGTTGCCCACGGACACGCCCGAGGCGCTCTGCGACCAGGCCATCCTCGAACTCGCCTACGCCTCCGGCCTGCGCCTGTCCGAGTTGAAGGACCTGCGCTTGGAACAGCTCCATCTCGACGAGGGATTCGCCACCGTCATCGGCAAGGGCAACAAGGAACGGGTCGTGCCCATCCACCGCGTCGCCGTGGAGCTGCTCCGCCGCTACATCGACGCCGCGCGTCCCAAGCTCGTCACCGCCAAGTCGCCCGGCGTCGTCTTCCTGACCAGCCGCGGCACGCAGTTCGCCCGCGAGACGCTCTGGGGCCGCATCAAGCGCCGCATCCGCCGCTCCGGCATCGAGCGCAATGTCACGCCGCACATGCTCCGGCACAGCTTCGCCACGCACCTGCTGGAGAACGGCGCGGATCTGCGCGTGATCCAGGAACTGCTCGGCCATTCGAGCATCGCCACGACCGAGATCTACACGCACGTCACCAGCGGCCGCCTCCGCGAGGTCCACCGCAGGTTCCATCCGCGGGCGAAGTGAGTTGATGGAAAGCTGCCGCAACTTTGCAGTCGAAAACCCGCCGCGCTGGTCCTGCTGATCATCAATCTCGTGAAGATCAACGAACTGAAGAACAAGATCGCGTGAACCACTTGTCGCACCGGGAGGGATGACGCCTCTTCTCGCTGGCGGACCGACGTCCGGGCGTTAACGCTGTGTCGACCATGACGCCTGCCGAAGCCCGTGCTCGACACGCCCGACTCACCGCCGAGATCCGCCGCCACGACCACGCCTACTACGTCGAGGCGCGGCCCACGTTGAGCGACTTCGACTACGACCGGCTGTTCCAGGAGCTCCTCGATCTGGAGAAACAGTTTCCGGAATTCGTCACGCCCAGTTCACCCACGCAACGCGTGGGCGGCGCGACGACGGATGGCTTTGCCCGCGTCACGCACCTTCAGCCGATGCTCTCGTTGGAGAAGATCGAAGGCGCGGAGCATCCCACCAAGGACGAGGAACCCGACCGCGAGATCCGCAACCGCCAGCAGGACGAAAACACGCTGGCCCAGCTCGCGGCCTGGGACGCCGGTATCCGCAAACAGCTCGGGCGCGACCGCGTGGAATACGCCATGGAACCGAAGGTCGATGGCGTGTCGTTGAGCGTGCATTACCACCACGGCAAACTTGCCCTCGCCGTCACGCGCGGCGACGGCCAGGCCGGCGACGACATCACGGCCAATCTCCGCACTGTCCGCTCCATCCCGCTGGAACTTGAGATCGAGAACCCGCCCGCCCTGCTCGAAGTGCGCGGCGAAGCCTACATCGCCACGAAGGATTTCGACGCGGTGAACGCCAAGCTTGCAGCCGCCGGAGAGAAGACCTTTCCCAACGCCCGCAACGCTACCGCCGGAGCGCTCAAGCAGCTGGATCCGAAGCTCGTCGCCCAGCGGCCCATCAGCGCCGTCTTCTATGCCGTCGGCGCGTGCGAGGGCATCTCCTTCGAGACGCATGACGAACTGCTCAAGGCCTTCGCGCGTTTCGGCCTACCGACGCAGCGGCATTGGATCTGCCAAGGCATCGGGGAGATCCTCGACGTTTATCGCCGCGAGATCGTCTGCGGCTACGACGAGACGCGCGATCTCCGGCGCCAGTTGCCCTACGAGATCGACGGCCTCGTCCTCAAAGTGAACCGCCTCGCGGACGCGCAGCGTATTCCCTCCAAGACCCGCTCGCCTGGCCACGCCATCGTCCACAAGCCCATTCCTTGGATCACGCCGGCCGAGACGTTGCTGCGGGCCATCACCGTGCAGGTCGGACGCACCGGCGTGCTCACGCCCGTGGCCGAGTTGGAGCCGGTCTTCATCCAGGGTTCCACCGTTTCGCGGGCCACGTTGCACAACGAGGACGAGATCCGGAGGAAGGACATCCGCATCGGCGACACCGTGGTCATCCGCAAGGCCGGCATGGTCATTCCCGAGGTGCTCGAAGTGGTGATGGGCAAACGACCGGCCGATTCGAAGGAGTTCGATTTCCTCGCCCACATCGGCGGCAAATGCCCGGCCTGCGGCGGCACCGTCGCACGGGACAAGGTCGCCGGAGGTGAACAGGAAGTCGCGTGGCGCTGCCAGAACGTCGCCGGCTGTCCGGCGCAGAAGACGCGCCGCGTGGAATACTTCGCCCAGCGCAAGGCCCTCGACATCGAGTCGCTCGGAGGAATCGTGGCCGAGAAGCTGGTCGAACGCGGGTTGGTCAATGAACCGCTCGACCTCTTCAATCTGACGGTCGAACAGCTCGGCAAACTCAACCTCGGCACCGACGACGAGCCCCGCACCTTCGGCGAGAAGAACGCCACCAAGGTCGTCGAGGCCTTGCAGCGCGCGAAATCCGCGCCGCTCCACCGCTGGATCCATGCCTTGGCCATTCCCGATGTCGGCGAGACCACGTCGTGGCAGCTCGCGCAGGTGCATCCGTCGCTGGCCGACTTGGCGAATTCTGCCGTCCTCCGCGACATCCGCGCCCTTGGAGAAAAGGAGGCCGAGCGGGCCGAGGTCTCGCCTCGCTCCCGGAAGAATGCGCCGAAGACCGACGAGGAACGCGCCGCCCGTCAGAAGCGCTACGACGACCTGGCCGCCGAAACCAAAGCCCTCGAAGAACGGATAGCTGCCAGTGGCGCGAAGGCCGCGTTGGCCGAAGTGGGTCCGGTGGCCAGCGCCTCGGTGTTGAACTTCTTCGCTTCGGAAAATGGCCAGAAGGTTCTCCAGCGTCTGGCTGAACTCGGCATCAACCCGGCCGGCGCGTCTCCCCAAGCCGCAGCGGCGGACGCCACCAAGCCATTTGCCGGGAAAACCTTCGTCCTCACCGGCACCCTCCCAACGCTCTCACGCGACGACGCGTCGGCCCTGATCCGGGAAGCCGGGGGTTCGGTGAGCGGGAGCGTCAGCAAGAAGACCGACTACGTCCTCGCGGGCGGGGAAGCCGGTTCCAAACTGGAGAAGGCGCGCGCGCTCGGCGTGAAGGTCATCGACGAAGCCGAGTTCCGTCGGATGGTCGGCGGCTGAACTCGGTTTCCGATCAGCAGTTCATCCGGGAAGGGCGCCAAGGAACGCCAAGATATTCACCTCCCACGGCCTAGCGCCGCCGACGTCCGCCGCCGGCCGGGCTGAAGTGGTAGCCGCCATGCACACGGACGGCGCGGGTGCTGCCGTAGTTCGGCGTCGCTCCCGGTTTCGGCGCGTCGAGCACGGTCGAGTAGGTGTAGTTGAAGCCTTCCAGCTTCTCGCGAGGGATCGGTTTGCCGATGTAGCGTTCGATGGCCGCGAGCTGCTTGTTCTCCTCGGCCACGAGGATGGTGAAGGCGTCGCCGGTGTTCTCCGCGCGGCCGGTGCGGCCGATGCGGTGGACGTAGTCCTCGGCATGGAGCGGCACGTCGTAGTTGATGACGTGGCTGACGCTGGCGATGTCGAGTCCGCGCGCCGCGATGTCGGTGGCGACGAGCACCTCGAACTTGCCTTCACGGAATCCGCTCAGCGCCTGCTCGCGTTCCTTCTGGGTGCGGTTCGAATGGAGGACGGCCACGGCGTGGTTGCTATTCTTCAGCAGCGTCGCGACGCGGTCGGCGCCGTGTTTGGTCCGGCAGAAAATGATGACGGAGTCGTAGTGGACGCGTTCCAACAGCTCGATGAGCAGTTCGTTCTTCTGCGCTTCGGCCACGGGATAGACGACGTGCTTGACGGTCTCGGCCGGCGAACGGCGCGCGCCGATCTCGATGGTCTCGGGATCGTGCATGCACCATTGGATGAGCGTCTCGATGACCGGGGGAATCGTGGCGGAGAAGAGGGCGGTCTGCCGTTTGCGGGGGCAGTGCTGCACGATGCGTTTCACGTCGGGCATGAACCCCATGTCGAGCATGCGGTCGGCCTCGTCGAGCACGAGGCTCTCGATGCCTTCCAGCTTCACGATTCCCTGGCCCATATGGTCGAGCAGGCGGCCGGGCGTGGCCACGATGATGTCGACGCCCTTCAACATGGCCTCCTTCTGCGCGCCGTAACCCACGCCGCCGAACATCACGACGATGCGGAGATCGGTGTAGCGGGCGTAGTCGCGGATGGCGACCTCGACCTGGGCGGCGAGCTCACGCGTTGGTTCGAGGATGAGCACGCGGGCGAGGCCGGGCTTGTGCGAGCCGAGGCGGGAAAGGATGGGCAGGGCGAACGCGGCCGTCTTGCCGGTGCCGGTCTGCGCGCTGCCGATGATGTCACGGCCCTCCAACAGCGTCGGGATGGCCCGGAGCTGGATCGGCGTCGGATCCGTGTAGCCCATGGCCTTGACGCCTTCCAAAATCTGCGGCGCGAGGCCGAACGTGGTGAAACCCATGCGGCGGACCGTATCAGCCCCGGACGGCGGATGGGAAGAGCCTTGAATGGCCGCCACGCTGAGGCGGGTTTCGTGGCATGGAGGCCCGTCACTCCGGCGGACCCGGGTTGGGCAAGTTCGCTGGAGCGTTGGCCTTGGGCGTTAGTTCGGGCGGTCCGAACCGATCCCGGTGTGTTCCCCACCAGACGACTGTCTGGAACCAAATTCCCATCGCTCCGACCGTAATGAGGCAGGGAAAGCCGAGCGTCGCCGGATCTTCGAAACTGAGCACCGCGGCGAAGCCGAGAAAGGAAGGGATGTTCTCCATATCGTCGGCGGCGTGCCGGCGTTGTTTCGTCCCGGTCGCGTTCAGAAAATGAAGGCGATTCCAGGCCGCCAGCTTATCCCAGCCGTCGCAACGTCTCCGGATCGAACCACAGCGCGCGCTCCCAGTGGATCGCCAATCGCACCTCGCTTCCGACCGCAGGCGGATCGCCCGACGGCAAATGGACACGCCAGGTTCCGAACGGCGTTCCAATCTCGCCGCGCCATCCGGCCGCACCAGGCCACGCCCGTTGCACGGTGCCAGCGAGGTCGCCAGCCGCCGCCACCGAAAACGATTCCGGGCGGAGCAGACACGTGACAGAGCCCTCGCCGTCTTCTGCGGAAGGCAGCGAAAACCTTTGGCTCGCCGTGCGAAACTCACCTTCCCCATTTTGCCAATGCCGTGTGCCGACGAGCTCGTTCCAGCCATCAGGGCTGAAGAACTCGGCCACGAAACGATTCGCGGGTTGCCATAAAATCGCCGCCGGAACGCCAACCTGCTCCAGTCGCCCGCCGCGGAGGACGGCAACTCGGTCGGCCAGTTCCAATGCTTCCGCCTGGTCGTGGGTCACGAGGATCGTCGTCACCCGGAACTCTCGGGCCAGCCTCGAAATCTCCCTGCGCAAATCCGCCCGAAGCGGCGCGTCCAATTGCGACAGTGGTTCATCCAACAGGAAGAGGGACGGTCTCTGCACCAATGCCCGACCAAGCGAGACCCGTTGCTGTTCGCCGCCGGAGAGCAGGGCAGGCAGCCGGTTCAGGAGCGGCTCCAATCCCAGGCGAACGGCGATGGCGCGGACCCGTTGGGCGGTTTCCGTCGCGCCGATCCCGCGAAGCTTGAGACCGAGGCCGAGGTTTTCCGCGACGGTCAACTGGGGCAGCAAGGCCGGCTGCTGCCCGACCATCGCGACGCCGCGGTCCGCCGGCGAACGGCGATGCCAATTCACATCGGGTCCAAGCGCGATCGTGCCGCTGTCCGGCGATTCGAGCCCGGCCAGCAGACGAAGCAACGTCGTCTTGCCGCTGCCGCTCGGCCCCGTAACCACGAGGAACTCGCCCTCTCCGACTTCAAGGTCCAACCCGTCCGCCGCAGGCGCGACCGCACCGGGAAAACGGCGCGTGACTTGTTGGATGCGGAGACCGGGCACACGCAGGAGATACCCGGCCGGAACCGGAGCCGCCAAACGGAATACTCGGGAACCGACTTCGGAAGGCGCTACCTTATCGGAGGCTGATAGACCATCAGCTTGCGAATGCGCCCGGCGGCTTCGCCGCTGAGTTCGAGTGTGTGCCGGCCGTTGGTCACACCATGGAACAGGCGTTGGGGCGCGGTTCCAGCGGCGACCGTTTCCACGAATCTCGGCTCCGCCTTCCACGTGACAGTGAATCCTTCCGGTAGGGCGCGCTTAAACACCTTTCGTCCGTAGGCCAGGTTCCAATCGTCGGGTTCGATGACGATGCGCCCCGATTTGGAGACGAAGCGGTTCGTGGCCGAACCGGAGCCATCGGGTCCGGTGACGGAGCCCGCCACGTCGAACTCGAACTGTTTCATGTCGTCGGTCAACGCGCGGATCGTCGCGGTCCAGGTTTCCGGCACGAGCGGCGTGGAACCGTTTTGAACGCGCAACAGGCCCGGCCAGTTCGACTGCGGATAGGCCGACGTGCGGGAAAAGCCGAACAGCTCCGGATGCTCGGACAGTTTCTTGCCATCGATGCGGACGGCTATCGCCCCGGCCGCGCCAGTAAACTCGGCATCGACGCGATTGCCGTCGAACTCCATCACCAGCCTGTCGCCTTGGGCCTTCACGTCGCGGCCGACGATGAACTCCTTCACCCTCTCATCTGCCGGCCCATTCTTCCGGATGAGTTCGGGGCGCAGATACCACTTCAAGACTTCGGCCATGACGTATTCGCCGTGGGCGTTCAGATGGACGCTGTCCTTGAGGAGTTGCGAGGCCTTCAGGTTGTTCGCGCGCAGGTAGTCCTTCCATCGGTTGTGCATGTCGGCCAGCTCGGCGTCGTATTTGGCGGCGGTCGTCGGGAGGAAGGCATGATTCATCCACGCGTCCCAGGATTTCGGCGTCAACTTCGTCGCATCGGTTTCCTCGGTGAGCGCGTCGTCCTTGGTCACGTGGTCGGTCGCCATGAGCACGTCCGCCACGGTGCGTTCCCGGATGCGGCGAATGATCGACTCGTAGTCGATGTGCGATCCGTAGACGTGGAAGATGACGAGGTCCGGCTGGAAGTCGTAGAGATCGGCTTCAGCGGTCTTCACGAGAAGCTGGGAAGAATGCCCGCCGATGGCGCGGTTCTCGATCACGAGGTCTGCGTTGGGAAACGTCGTCCGCAGATGGTTGGCCACGGTCTTCCACCAGGCCTGCTCCGTGATCGACTGGCCGTAGAAGAGCACGCGCACCGGGTTGCGCTTCTCCGCGGTGCTTTCGGCCATCAGGCGCAGACTGCGTTGGAGGTGTCCGCCCAGGGACGCCGGATCCTTCGGCGGCATGACCGGCGGAAAACCGTTCTCGGCCGCGTCAAGCGGATGGACCAAAGCCCACACGGCCATCGCCAACGGAAGAAACAATCGAGAACGCATGGTCGACAGACTGCGCCGGCACACGGGAACTTCATCGCAAATCGAGCGCCGCAGCCCGGCTGGAACACGCACGAAAGAGTTGCCAAACCCGCCGACCGGCGGATTCTCCGACCGCCGTGCAGCCGTAGCTCAATTGGATAGAGCTTCTGACTTCGGATCAGATGGTTACAGGTTCGACCCCTGTCGGCTGCACCACTTCCTCCCGCCGGAGTTTCGCGGAAGGCCTGAACGAACCGGGTCAACGCAGTCGTAAGGAATCGCAAGCCACCATGAAAACCGAACCCCACCCAACCTCGGAAAACACGGCGGACGCGGAGGAAACCCCCTTGTGCTTCGGGTGCCTCACGCCCAACCACTTCTCCGCGAACTTTTGCGCGAAGTGCGGCGCACCGATGACTTCCTACGCCGCTTCCGGGCCGTTCGAGTGCCTGTTCGCCGAAGGCCATGTGTATCGCCAGGCAGCGGAGAAACCGAAGAACCTGGCGGTGGTGCTCGGCGTCTGGCTGATCTTTGGCGTCTTGGGACTCGGCGGTTTGTTCATCGCGATCGTCGGATCGAGTTCGGGAGTCTCGTCGGTTTTCTTCGGAGCGTTCCAGTTCCTGATCTCGCTGGCCATGATCTGGAGGTCGACCCGGAGCTACTTGGCCAAGCCTCTTCCGCCCTTGAGCGAAGAGACGTGAACTACAAGCGACGGAGATAGGGCGCTGCGTCCGCTCCGGCTGATGACAAACTGTTCATCCAGGGTTCATCCCGGTTTCATGCCGCCGTCCCAGCGTGAAATACAAACATCCATCCAACCTCCATCCATCCATGAAACAATTCCTCCGCGCGGTGTTCGTCCTGACTCTTATTTTGTCTGCAGGATTCCTCTCCGGCTGCGCGACGTCGCAGGCCGACCTTCAGGCCATGGCCAAGGTCTCAAAGGATGAGGCCACGAAGATCGCACTGGCCAAGGTTCCGAACGGTGCCGTCAAGGAATCGGGATTGGAGAAGGAGAACGGCAAGCTCGTATGGTCCTTCGACATCGCGACCCCGGGCACCAAGGACATCACCGAGGTGCAGGTGGACGCGATCACCGGGGCGGTCGTTTCCGTCGCCAACGAAACGCCCGCTGAGCAGGCCAAGGAAGCGCAGGAAAAATTGAAGGAAAAGAAGTAGCCTAAACCTCCACCCAGGCCTCCTGCTTCCAGATACGTGAAGACACCGCTTGCCCTGCTATTGGCCGTCGCAGTCGGCGCTGTCGTTGTCGGCATGATCGCGACGCGACGTCAATCTGCCCGAAACGAGGCGCTGCTCGCGGAAAGGGCGGCTGCCTGGCAGGCGGAACGGGCCGGGTTGGAGGAGGCGTTGGCCGAAGCGAGGTCCAGGCCGAGGACCGTCAACGCCTCCCCCGTCCCGGCCCCGATGGTCGCGACGGTCCCGCTCCGCCCCACTCCGGCCCAAATCGTCGCGAAACTCCGTGAGCAGCGCGCGGCTCCGGGCGCGGTCAAGGCGCACACGCTCCGCCAGACGGTCTATTGGCTGGAGGAGTTGGCCACAACCGGCCCGGCGGCGTTGCCCGTGATCCGCGAGTTTCTCGCATTGGTCGAGGACATGGATCTCGACACGTCATGGCTCGGCCAGAACCGAGGCGGTGCCAAGGGCCGCCTGCCGCAGGAGTTCATGGTGCCGCCTTCGCTGCGTTTCGGAATGTTCGATGTCGTCCGGGAGATCGGAGGTGCGGAGGCCGAGAAGGTTTTGGGCGAGGCCATGGTCGCCACCAGTCGCGGAGTCGAGCTGGCCTATCTGACGGGCCTTCTCCAGCAGATGGCTCCGAACCAATACCGGGAACAATCCCTCATTTCAGCCAAGGAACTTCTGGCCGGTTCCGCGGCGTTCACTTCCTCCAGTCCGATGGACCGGGAGCACCGGGACTATCTCTTCGGCGTGCTGACGACCTTCGGCGACGTGTCGTATGCCGGGACGGCCCAGGGCCTGTTGATCCAGGGGGACGGCCAGATTGACCGTTCCTCCCTGCGTTATCTCCAGCAAGTTCTCGGAGCGCAGGCCGTCCCGATGGCCGCGCAGGCGTATCAAGATCCGCGTCTCATCGATCCTGCGGTCAAGGAGCCTCTGGCGCGTCTCGCGCTGAACTTTGTCGGGACCGATGCGCAGGCGAACCAGTTCTTCCAACAGGCCATCAACGATCCCGCTCTGCCCAAGGACGCCCGCAGGAACCTGATCGAGGACCGCAATCAGGATGGATTCGTCGATGGAAAGAACCTCACGGCCAATGATCTGCCCCTCATCCGCAGCCGCATCGCACTCATAGAGCAATCCGCCCCGGGCGCCACGGACCCGATCAACGCCAAGGCGTTCGCCGAGGCCTACAAGGACCTGCAGAACATGCAGACCAGAATCCTCAATCCGGCGCCCGTTCCTTCCGGCGGAAAGAAAAAAGGTCCGTGACCCCCCCGGCTAACCTGGCGGCGATGAACGAAACCGGGTTTTCGGTCACCAATTCGATTTTGGGCCGTCATCCCAGTCACCACTCATGAAAACCAAACTCCTGCCCCACCTGCTCGGCCTTCTGAGCATCACCGCCACGATCCACTGCCAGGCGGGCGAGCCCTACCGTCTGCTCAAGGAAATCCCCGTCGGTGGGGAGGGAGGCTGGGATTATTTGACGGTGGATTCATCGGCGCACCGTCTCTACGTGTCGCACGCCACCAAGGTCGTGGTCATTGACATCGCCAAGGACGCGGTCGTCGGCGAGATCAGCGACACTCCCGGCGTCCATGGCATCGCGATCGCTCCGGACCTCCAGCGCGGCGTCACCACCATCGGACGGGAGGACAAGGCAGGAATCGTTGATCTGAAAACCTTGCAGACGATCACCAAGCTCGACACCGGCAAGAACCCCGACGGGATGCTCTACGAACCGGCGTGGAACGAGGCATGGATTTTCAACGGAAGCGGCCACTCGGCCACGGTGATCGACCTGAAAGCCGGCCGCGTCGTGGCGACGATTCCCCTTTCTGGCAAACCCGAGTTCGCCACGTCCGACCCGAAGGCCGGCCGCGTTTACAACAACATCGAGGACAAGAACACGGTCGTGGTCATGGACGCCAAGAGGCATGAGGTCGTCGCCACCTGGCCCATCGCCCCGGGCGAGGGCGCTTCCGGCATGGCCATCGACCTGGCGAACCACCGGCTCTTCCTCGGCTGCGGCAACAAGATGATGGCCATGATGGACAGCGCCACCGGCAAGGTCGTCGGCACCGTGCCCATCGGCGACGGCGTCGACGCCAATGCGTTCGACCCGGAGACGAAGCTCGCCTTCGCCTCCTGCAGCGACGGCACTGTGACTATTGCCCACGAGGATTCACCCGACAGACTCACCGTCGTGCAGACGCTCAAGACGGAACGCGGGTCGCGGACCATGGCCCTGGATCCTTCGACGCACCGGATCTATCTCGCCGCAGTGAAATACGAGACGCCGGCAGCGGGAGCACCCGGCGGCGGACGGGGCCGGGGGAAAGCGGTGCCGGGCAGTTTCAAGATCCTGGTCTTCGGGATGGAGAAGTCGGCTCCCTGAAGGCGACGGCCCGATTCGTCGGAGATTGATCATGCGCGTGCTCGTCGTCGAAGACCACAGGAACACCGCCGCCTTCATCCGCAAGGCGCTCCAGGCGGAAAGCTTCGCCGTGGATGTCTGCGCCAACGGCGAGGACGCCCTGACTGCGGCCCTCCTGACACCCTTCGACGCCATCGTGCTCGACATCATGCTCCCGGGACGCGACGGATTGAGCGTCCTCCGCCAGCTCCGCGCGCGCCGCAACACCACGCCCGTGCTGCTTCTTTCGGCGCGCGGCGAAGTCAACGAACGCGTCGAGGGATTGGACGCAGGGGCGGATGACTACTTGCCCAAGCCCTTCGTCATGGCCGAGCTGACAGCCCGCATCCGCGCTCTCGGGCGGCGTGGCAATGAGAGCAGGACCGTCGTGCTCCGTGTGGCCGATCTCACGCTCGACACCGTCACACGCGAGGCCCGGCGCGGGGCGGCCGTCATCGAACTGACCGCCCGTGAATACCGGCTGCTGGAGTTCCTCATGCGTTCCACCGGCCGCATCTGCGGGCGCATGGCCATTCTCGAAAAGGTTTGGGACTACGACTTCGATCCCGGCACGAACATCGTGGACGTTTACATCCGCCGCCTGCGCGAAAAACTGGACGAAGGATTCGAGCCGAAGCTGCTGCACACCGCGCGTGGCGTCGGCTATGTCCTCAAGGAAACAGCATGACCATCCGCACGCGCCTCACGCTCTGGTATGCGGGCGTCCTCTGCATCTCGGTGCTGGTCATCGGCGGCGTCGCCTACAACGAGTTTGTCTTGGAAAAGCACCGCGAACAAAGGGCTGCGAAACAGCACTCAAAACAGGCCAGGACGGAAGTTCAGGAAGAGGAGACGGAGGATCTTTTGGACATCCTGCTGTGGTATGTGCTGCCGGCGGCCGTGATCGCCCTGGGCGGCGGCTGGTTGATCACCCGCAAGGCGCTTGCTCCCGTCGCCGCTTTGACCGCCGCCGCCGGACGCATCAACGAACGCAACCTCGGCGAAGCCCTGCCGCGCACCGGCAATGGCGACGAACTCGACCGTCTGACCGAGGTGTTCAACGACATGACGGCGCGGCTGAACGGATCGTTCCTACGCATCCGCGAATTCACCCTCCACGCCTCGCACGAGCTGAAGACGCCGCTCACGGTCCTGCATGGCGAACTGGAGGCCGCGCTTCAGGACATTGATTTGCCGCCCGCGCATCGCGAGCGTTCCCAGACCCAGCTCGATGAGGTCCAGCGCCTCGCCAAAATCGTGGACGGCCTCACGCTCCTGACCAAGGCCGACGCCGGGCAAGTGTCGCTCGCACGCGAACCGGTGCGGCTGGACGATCTCGTGCGCGATGCGCTCGACGATGCGCTCATCCTCGCCCGGCCCCACGGCGTCAGCGTCCATCTGGGCGACTGCGACGCTTTGACCATCCCCGGCGACCGCCATCGCCTGCGGCAACTGCTGCTCAACCTCACGGACAATGCGGTCAAATACAACGAGCCCGGCGGCACTGTGAACCTCGCTTTGAAGAAAACGGAGAACACCGCCGAACTGTCCATGTCCAACACCGGTCCCGGCATTCCTCCCGAGAAGCTTGACCGCGTCTTTGACCGGTTCTTCCGCGTGGACGACAGCCACAACAACGCCGTCGAAGGCTGCGGCCTCGGCCTCAGCATCGCGCAATGGATCGTCAGCGCTCACGGCGGCAGCCTCCGCATGACGTCGTTACCCAAGCAGGCCACGACCGTCACAATCCGGCTGCCATTTGCTGGCGTCAGCGAATCAATTCCGTCAATTTCTCCCTGAATGAAGCCCGATACCAAAGTTCTAGGAGGAATCTGGCGGGGCTTCGTCCACACGATCGGCGCCTTCGCCGCAGCTCTGGTAACCGGCTGCGCCCACTACGAGGCGCGCCCGTTGGTTCCGGCGCAGACGGCGGCCATCTTGGAAGCACGCTCCCTCGCCGGCCCGGAGCTGCGGCAATTCCTCACGGACAGTCTCGGACACGACCTCGCCGAATGGCCGGCGAAGACTTGGGACTTCGAGACGTTGACGTGGGTGGCGTTCCATTTTCATCCCTCCCTCGCCGTGGCCCGCACGCAATGGGACGTGGCACGCGGCGGCACCAAGACGGCGGCGGGCCGACCCAATCCCACCGTCAGCGCCACGCCCGGCTACAACTTGAACGCGGCCAGCGGGGTCTCGCCGTGGTTTCCCGGACTGACCGTCGACCTGCCCGTCGAGACCGCCGGCAAACGGGACAAACGCATCGCGCAAAGCCGGTTTCTCGCCGAAGCCGCGCACCAGAACGTCTTCACCGCCGCGTGGCAGGTCCGCGCGGAACTGCGGCGGGCGCTGCTCGATCTCACTTCCGCCAGCCGCCGCGCCGACAGCGTCCGCAACCAGGTCGCGCTTCAGCGGCGCATGGTGGAAATGCTGGAACAACGCCGTCAGGCCGGAGCGATCTCGGGTCTGGAAGTTTCCACGGCGCGGGTCGCTCTGGCCAAGACCGAAGCCGAGGCAGGCGATGCGGAACGTATGGCGGTGACCACCCGCAGCCGCGTGGCGCAGGCGCTTGGAGTTCCCTTGGCGGCGCTGGCCGGACGGCAGTTCAGCGATCCGTTTTCCCTTCCCCTTCCCGGCCGCTCGCCTGAGGCGCTCGCCGCCGCTCGCCGTCAAAGCCTGCAATCGCGGCCCGACATTCTCGCCGCCCTTGCCACCTACGAAGCCTGCCAGGCCGCGCTTCAACTGGAGATCGCCAAACAGTATCCCGACGTCCATCTCGGCAGCGGCTACCAATGGGACCAGGGCGACAACAAGTGGAACCTCGCCGTCACGCTCGACCTCCCGCTGTTCAACCGCAACGAAGGCCCGATCGCCGAAGCCGGTGCGAGACGCCGCGAGGCCGCCGCGCTGTTCATCGCCGCACAGGCCCGGGTCGTCGGTGAAGTGGACGCCGCGACGGCGGAGCATGCCGCTGCGAAAGGTCAGATCGCGGGATTGGAGAACGTGACAGCCGCGCTGATGAAGCAGGCCGAGCGGATCGAACTCCAGATCAAGGCCGGCGCGGCCGACCGGATCGAATCCCTCGGCGCCCAATTGGAACTCGGGGTGACCCGGCTCGCGCTGCTTGACGCCGAGGCCAAGGCCGCACTCGCCGCCGGACAGCTTGAAGACGCGTTGCGGATTCCATTCACGAATCTCAAGTCGGTCGAAAACAATCCCCGGCCGCTGACCCAATCCCAGATCCCATGAAGAAACTAATGCTCGGAACCGTGGTCGGCATCGCCTTGGGCGCGGTGGCGACGTGGCTGGCCGTGCGGCCGCAGGACGGCGTGGCGAAGCACGACGGACCTGAAAAAAAGGAAGCCGAGTCGAAACACGACGGCGCGTTGCACTGGACCAAGGAACAGCAGGAAGCCGCGGGTCTCGTCACGGCGCAAGGCCTGGAAGCCGAGGTGAAACCCGAGTTGAAAGCCTTCGGCCGCGTGCTCGATGCCTCGTCCATCGCCGCCTCCTTGGGCGACATCGAGGCGGCGCAGGTCGGGCGGGACGCGTCGGCCAAGGAATTCGAGCGCGTGCAGCTCCTGCGTTCGCAGGGCGACAACGCTTCCGCGCGCATGCTGGAGACGGCCGAGGCCGCCATGAAGCGCGACCGCGTGCTCCTGGCCTCCGCGCAGGCCCGGCTCATCGCGGGCTGGGGTCCGGGATTGGCCGATCGCGGCGATCTGCCCGCACTCTCGACGCTGTTGCTGAAGCAGGGCGCTTCCCTGCTGCGCATCGATCTCCTTCCGGGCGAAAACGCGGGCGAGGTGCCCAAGACGGTCCGGCTCGCGGCGCTGACCGGAGGAGAGACCCCTTTCGAAGCGGAAGTGCTGGGGCCCGCCGCCAGCGCCGATCCGCAGACGCAGGGCGTCGCCTACCTCGCACTTGCGCGTGGCCGCGGGCTCCCGCCCGGCACGTTGCTGACGGCGTTTGTTCCGGGAGAAGGAGCCGCCGAAAAGGGTGTGGTCCTGCCTCGCGGCGCGATCCTGCGCCATGACGGCGAGGCGTTCGTCTGGCTGCGCACGGGCGACGACAAGTTCGAACGCCGCCGCGTCGAACTCGGCCGCGCGCTGAAGGACGGCATCCTCGCGACCAGCGGCGTGACGGCGGCTGATCGCGTGGTGGTGACGGGCGCGCAGCAGCTGCTCTCGGACGAACTCAAAGCCGCCGGAGGCGCGGAGTAATGCTCCAGGGCCTCATCAAGTTCTCGCTCCGGTTCCGCGGCATCGTCGTGGCGCTGTCGTGCCTCGTCTTCGCCTACGGCATCTATGTTGCGACGCGTGCCAAGCTCGACGTGTTCCCGGACTTCGTCCCGCCCCAGGTCACGATCCAGACGGAAGCGCCCGGGCTTTCCCCGGAACAGGTAGAAGCCTTGGTCACTCGGCCCGTCGAGACGGCGGTCAATGGGCTGGGCAACCAGGAGTCGATGCGGTCGGAGTCCATCCAGGGACTCTCGATCATCACGGTGGTTTTCAAGGAAGGCACCGCGATCCTGCCCGCGCGCCAATTGCTGGCGGAGAAGCTCGGTGAAACCGCCGGCCTGCTTCCCGCCGGAGTGAAGGCCCCCAAGATGTCGCCGCTGGTTTCGGCGACGATGGACCTGCTGAAGATCGGCCTCGTCAGCGACAAACTATCGCCGATGGAGCTGCGGACCTTCGCCGACTGGACGTTGAAACCACGCCTGCTGGCCGTGCCCGGCGTGGCTAGATGCATCGTGTTCGGCGGCGAGGTCAGGCAACTGCAGGTCCGGGTTCATCCCGAGAGACTGCTCCAACAGAACCTCGCCTTGAACGACGTGTTGGCGGCGGCGCGTCTCGCCGGCGGCGTGCGCGGCGCGGGCTTCGTTGAAACGGAGAACCAGCGCATCGTCATCCAGACCGAGGGCCAGTCGCTCACGCCGGAGGCGTTGGCGCAGGTGGTCATCGTCACGGGAACCAACGGCTTGCCCATCCGGCTGAAGGATGTGGCGACCGTGGCCGAAGGTGCGGAACCGAAATTCGGTGACACGCTGGTCATGGGACGGCCGGGCGTGCTCATGGCGATGGCCAGCCAATTCGGGGCCAATACGATGGAGGTCACGACCGCGTTGGAGGAGGCCTTGGAGAACATGAAGCCCGTGTTCGCCAGTTCCGGCATCACGCTGTATCCGCGCCTGCACCGGCCCGCGTCGTTCATCGAAGCGTCGCTGAAGAACATCCGGCATTCGCTCGTGCTGGGCGCCGTCCTCGTGGCCGTCGTGCTCTTCCTTTTCCTCGGCAATCTCCGCACGGCCTTCATCTCTCTGACGGCCATTCCCCTTTCCCTGCTGGGCGCGATCATCGTCCTGGATCGCCTCGGCGTGACGCTCAACACCATCACGCTCGGCGGCCTGGCCATCGCCATCGGGGAGGTCGTGGACGACGCGATCATCGACGTGGAAAACATCCTGCGCCGGCTCCGCGAAAACCAGACGTTGCCTACGCCACGGCCGGTGTTCCGGGTGATCCTCGACGCCTCGCTCGAAGTCCGCACCGCCGTCGTCTACGCCACGTTCATCGTCGCGCTCGTGTTCCTGCCGGTGCTGACGCTGACCGGGTTGCAGGGCAGTTTCTTTGCGCCGCTCGCCTTCAGCTACATCCTCGCGATCCTCGCGTCGTTGGCCGTGGCGCTGACGCTCACGCCCGCCCTGACCTTCCTCTTTTTCGCGAAGGGCGCGGGCCGGGAAACGCCGCCCCGGCTGCAGACGTTTCTCCGCCGGATCTACGAGCGCCTTCTCGGCGGCGTCGCGCGGCATCCGGTCCCGATCGTCGTGGCGGTTGCGCTGCTGTGCCTGCTCGCGTTGGTGCGGCTGCCGTTCGTGGGGAAAGAGTTCCTTCCCGAGTTCCGCGAAGGCCACTTCGTCCTCCAGGTTTCCACCGCGCCTGGAACGTCGCTTCCGGAGATGCTCCGTGTCGGCAAACAGGTTTCCGCTGCGCTGCTTGCCAATCCGCACATCGCCACCGTCGAACTGCAGGCGGGCCGCGCCGAACAAGGCGAGGACACATGGGGGCCGCATCGCAGCGAGTTCCACGTCGAACTCAAGCCGCTGTCCGGCGAGGAGGAGGAGCACGTCGGGCCGGAGATCCGCGCCACCCTTGAAAAGATTCCCGGCATCCAGTTCGAGGTGATGACGTTCCTCGGCGACCGCATAGCTGAAAGCATCAGCGGCGAAACCGCGCCCGTGGTCGTGAACCTGTTCGGCGATGATCTGGAAACTCTCGACGCCAAGGCCGCCGAAGTCGCGGGTCTGCTGAATGCGGAACTCCACGCGGCGGACGTGCAGGTGAAGTCGCCTCCCGGCGCGCCGCGCATGGCCGTTCGGCTGCGCACGGACCGTCTGGTCACGCTGGGCTTCCGGCCGGTCGAAGTGCTCGAAGCCATCCAAACGGCGTATCAAGGCACGGTCGTGGCCCAGGTCTATCGGGAGAACCAGGTATCCGACGTGGCCGTGATGCTCGACGCCACAAACCTCCGTGACCCCGAAGCGGTGGCCGATCTGATCCTCCGCAATCCCACCGGCCTGAGCGTGCCGTTGCGCGAACTGGCGGACGTGTATCGCACGAGCGGACGCTTCTCCATCCTCCACGAAGGCGCACGCCGACGGCAGACCGTGACGTGCAATCCGGGAGTGCGCGACGTCACGTCGTTCGTGGCCGCCGCCCGCAAAACGATGGCCGAGAAGCTGAAGCTCCCGCAGGGGATGTATCTGGAATTCGGCGGCGCGGCCGAGGCGCAGAGCGCGGCCACCCGTCAACTCCTGCTTCATTCCGCCATCGCGGGCGTGGGCATACTGCTCCTCCTGCTCGTGGTGCTGGGCAACTGGCGCAACCTCTTCCTGCTCCTGCTCAATCTGCCTTTCGCCCTCGTGGGCGGCGTGCTCGCCGTTTACCTGTCCGGCCTGTTCGGTGAACCGGGTGAGGGCGCGCTGACGATGGGATCGCTCGTGGGCTTCGTGACGCTCTTCGGCATCACGACGCGCAATTCGATCATGCTGCTCTCGCATTATGAGCACCTCGTGCACGTCGAGGGCAGGCCGTGGAACGCCGCCACCGCCGTCCTGGGCGCGGGCGAACGCCTCGTGCCGATCCTGATCACCGCGCTGGTGACCGCGCTCGGACTGCTCCCGCTCGCGATCGGCAGCGGCGAAGCCGGCCGTGAAATCGAAGGCCCCATGGCCGTCGTGATCCTCGGCGGCCTGGTCACGTCCACCGCGCTGAACCTGCTGGTGCTGCCCACGCTGGCCGCATGGTGGTTCGACCCGAGGCGTTCCCGCGATACGATCGAGTCCTGAGCGGGCCGACGCTGTCGGACAGCCAGATCCGGTCCGCTGGAAGTTTTTCGTGAAACGCGGCCCAAGCCCCGTAACCTCACCGCGCATGCAGCAGTATCACGACCTTCTCCGCCTCGTGCTTGAGAAGGGGAAATTCCGCCAGGACCGCACCGGCGTCGGCACCCATTCCGTCTTCGGCGCCCAGACGCGCTTCCGGCTCGGCGACGGCTTTCCCCTCGTCACGACCAAGAAGGTCCACCTCAAGTCCATCCTCTACGAGCTGCTCTGGTTCCTGCGCGGCGAGACGAACGTGAAGTGGCTCCAGGAACACGGCGTGACCATCTGGAACGAATGGGCCGACAAGGACGGCAACCTCGGCCGCGTCTACGGCGCGCAGTGGTGCGACTGGCGCACGTCCGACGGGCGCTCGATCAACCAGATCGACTCCGTCATCGCCGCGATCAAGAAAACCCCCCACAGCCGCCGCCACATCGTCAGCGCGTGGAATGCCGGCGAAGTGGATTCGATGGCGTTGCCGCCGTGCCACGCCTTGTTCCAGTTCTACGTCGATGACGGCGAACTGAGCTGCCAGCTCTACCAGCGGAGCGCGGACATCTTCCTCGGCGTGCCCTTCAACATCGCCAGCTACGCGCTGCTCACGATGATGGTCGCGCAGGTCTGCGGCCTGAAGCCGGGCGATTTCGTCCACACCTTCGGCGACCTGCACCTCTACGCGAACCATGTCGAGCAGGCGAAACTCCAGCTAAGCCGGGAGCCGAAGCCGTTGCCGACGATGAAGGTCAATCTCGCCCGCACCGGCATCCACGACTTCGTCTACGAGGACTTTGAACTCGTCGGCTACGATCCGCATCCGGCCATCAAGGCGCCCATCGCCGTCTGAAGCGGCCCTTGTTGTGAACGAATTCCTCGCCAAGGCCGCCGACCATTTCACGCTCGCGCTCGCGGAGTTGATGCACGCGGAGTCCGCTCCGAGGGCCCCGCGCTCCGCGGAGGCTAAGGCGCTCCTCGAACGCCCCGACTTCTTCGCGCCAGAGGTCGCCCCGGCGGAACTGGTCTTCAGCGGCGACGTGGACTTCACCTTCCAATCCCCCGTGCCCGCCGAGGAACCGGAGAACCGGACGGTGCACGGGCGATTCTTCAGGGCTGGATCCAGTTTGGCCGCGCGGCCGGCGGTCGTGCTCATCCACGGCTGGAACGACGAGGTCGGCTACCATCTGCGGCAACCGACGATTGCGCGGGAGTTCAATGCCCGCGGGCTTCATTGCGTGATGCTGGAGCTGCCGTATCACATGCATCGCCGGCCCGAGGCGCCGCCGGCCATCCGGGATTTCATCTCGGGAGACCTCGCGGCGATGATCGGCGCAACCCACCGGTCGATCGCGGAACACCGGGCGTTGTTCGGCTTCTTGGAGAAGGCCGGCTGCAGCCGGATGGGGCTCTGGGGATATTCGCTGGGCGGTTGGCTGGCGGGATTGCTCTCCTGCCACGATCCACGGGTCGACTCGCTCGTGATCGGCACGCCGATGTGCGACATCCGCGCCACGGTCGCGAACCTCGGGTTCTGCCGCCCGGTCCGGGAAAGCCTGCGCCGCGAGCCGCTGGACATCTCGGTGCTGAACCTCACGAACCACCCGCCGCTCGTCCCGCTCGACCGCATGCTCCTTTACGTGGGGGAGCACGACCAGTTCATCCCGGCTGACAGTCTGGAAGCCCTGTGGCAGGCGTGGGGCCGGCCGGAGCGGCGCATCGAACCGCATGGCCACATGACCATCCTCGGACCGCGGCGGATTCTTCACGCGACGGAGGATTGGCTGGAGAAGAAGCTGATCCGCCGTGGTTGAGGCAGGATCCGCTGCGAGGCCGTTGTTGCTCCGGCCAGCCGTTTGGCGTTAAGACCCCGGCAGTCGTTTTCTCCGAATGAACCTGCCCAACAAGCTGACCGTCTCCCGCTTCTTTTTCACGGCGGCGTTCCTCTGGGCCATGTTCTCCCGCTCACCGGTCAACGACACGTTGGCCCTGATCTTTTTCGGCATCGCCGGATTGACCGACTATTTCGACGGCAAGATCGCCCGGTCGCGCGGACTGATCACCAACTTCGGCGCGTTGATGGATCCGCTGGCGGACAAGGTCATGACGTGCGCGGCCTTCATCGCCCTCGTCGAGCGCCACATGATCTCGCAGCCGGAGGTGGTCTTTCAAATCGGCTCCGCCGGGTTCCGCCCGAAGGTCGAGGCGTGGATGGTCGTGATCATCGTGACGCGGGAGCTCGCGATCACCGGCCTGCGCCTGTTGGCGGCTTCGAAGGGCGTGGTCCTTTCGGCCGAACGTTACGGGAAACACAAAACCATCTCGCAGATCGCGGCGATCCTCGGGCTGCTGGTGCTGGATGCCCACGTCGAATGGTGGCCGCTGCTGAAGGGGTTCTTCGCTCCTTGGACGGCGGCGTTCGCCCTGGCCGCGCTTTGGCTGACCGTGCTGCTCACGGCCATGTCCGGCGTGATCTATCTGTGGCGAAACCGGGCGCTGTATCTGGAGGACATGTGACCGCGAAGCTCGAAGGCCGAAGGCCAAATACCGAAGGAAACCAGAATTCCGAAATTTTGCTGGAACCGGTATGAACCTCCGTGATCGCGCCGTGCTCTTCGTTGCCGAGGGATTCGGCTCGGGCCGCCTGAAGCCGGGGCCGGGAACCTGGGGAACCTTCGTCGGACTGGCCTGGCATGCGCTGCTGGTCGGGCTGCTTCCGCCTTGGGCGTGGGCGGCAGCGGTCGTGGTGACAACTTTTCTGGCGGTGCCCGTCTGTGCCAAGGCGGAGAAACTTCTCGGCCAGGAAGATCCCGGCAGCGTGGTGCTCGACGAGATCGTGGCGGTGCCGTGGTGTTTCGCGGGTGCCGTGCTTTTCCACGTCGCGCCACTCGCCCAGTTCCCTTGGGTGCTGTGGGCCGCGGTGTTCGTCGGCTTCCGGTTCTTCGACATCGTGAAGCCCCCGCCGATCCGGCAGTTGCAGGATTTTCCCAACGGTTGGGGCGTGGTGGTGGACGACGTCGCCGCGGCGATCGCGACGGCCGTGGTTGTCAGCCTTGTGTCGTTGATCGGATGACGCCCGGCCTCACGCTGTGGTTTCGTCGGACGGCCCGAGAGCAATCCGTTCCCTCACGGTTTCGGCGGACACTTCCTTTTCCCAGCGGCTGATCACGACGGTGGCGACGCCGTTGCCGATGAGGTTGGTGATGGCGCGGCCTTCGCTCATGAACCGGTCGATGCCCACCAACAGGGCGAGGCTTTCGATCGGGATCGAAGGCACGACGGCCAACGTCGCCGCCAACGCCACGAAGCCCGCGCCGGTCACGCCGCTGGCGCCCTTGGAACTGAGCATGGCGACGATCAGCAATGAGATCTGGGCCTTGAGATCGAGCGGCGTATTCGTCGCCTGCGCCAGAAAGACCGCCCCCATCGTCATGTAGATGTTGGTGCCGTCGAGGTTGAAGCTGTAGCCCGTCGGGATGACGAGCCCGACGGTTCCCGGCGCGCAGCCGAGGCGCTTCATCTTCTGGATCATTCCCGGCAACGCGGTTTCGCTGGAACTGGTTCCTAGCACGAGCAGCAACTCCTCCTTGATGTAGCCGAGGAACCGGAAGATCGAGAAACCCGCCATCCGCGCGATCAATCCGAGCACGACCACCACGAACACTCCGGCCGTGAAATAGAACGCGAGCATCAACGAGCCGAGACGGGTCAAGGAGCCGATGCCGAAGCTGCCGACGGTGAAGGCCATCGCGCCCAGCGCGCCGAGCGGGGCGAACTGCACGATCCGGCTCATGATGCCGAAGAAGAGCTGCGCGATGACGTCGATGGTGTGGAGGATCGGCCGCCCGCGTTCACCGAGGGCGTTCAAGGCGAACGCGGTCAGGACAGAAACCAGCAGCACCTGGAGCAGGTCGCCCTTGGCGAAGGCGTCGAAGAAACTGTTGGGAATGATGTTCAGCAGGAAGTCGACGGTGCTCAGCGACTGGGCGCGGGTGGCGAGGTCCTTGCCCGTTTCCAGCGACCGCGTATCGAGCGCTTTCGGGTCGATGTTGAAGCCGTCGCCGGGGCGCAGGACGTTGACCACGACGAGCCCGATGATGAGCGCCAGCGTGGAGACGACTTCGAAGTAGAGGATCGTCTTCGCCCCGACCCGCCCGAGGCGTTTCATGTCGGACATCGAGGCGATGCCGTGGACCACCGTGCAGAAAATGATCGGGGCGATGACCATCTTCACCAGCTTGATGAAGGCGTCCCCGAGCGGCTTCAACTGCTTGCCGGTGTCGGGATAGAAATGACCGAGCCACACGCCCACCGCGACCGCGATCAGCACCTGCACGTAGAGAATGCGATACCATCGGACTCGGGCGGTGACGGGCTGCATCCAGCTGCAATGACAGGACGACCGGCTTTGGATCAAGCGTCCCGGTTCCATGAGGGGCGTTATCCGCCGCCTTTCTCCCGGGCCCAGCCCGGTGGCCCTCCCATCAAAAACAATCTTGATACGCAAGCGTATCAATGCGTGCAGCTCCTGTGCGTCTGAGTGCACACTCATCGATCCGTTGACAGCGCGACCATCCGAGAATCAACTTCGAACTCGCCCCCCCCCCCGGTTCCACCAGTCTAACCCGACTTATGAAATCCATTCATACCCGACTCCTCCAACGCGGCTTCACCCTAATCGAACTGCTTGTCGTCATCGCCATCATTGCGATCCTCGCCGGCATGCTCCTTCCCGCCCTGAGCAAGGCCAAAGAGCGCACCCAGTTGACCGTCGATCTGAACAACCAGAAACAGATCATGATGGCGATCCACATGTATACCGCCGACAACGTGGAAAATCTGCCTGCGCCGGGTTGGGGCATGGCCGTGGATTCGTGGCTCATTCGTCCGGAAACCCAGTCGAAATACTTCTGGCAAACCCCGGTCGGAGTAAATCCCAGTTTGATCGGGCTGATCGTCAAATCCCAGACCGACATGGCCAAGACCGGCCAGCTCAATCCCTACTACAAGGACACGAAGATCCTCGTCTGCCCCAAGGATCTGACCGAACAGGCGGGCTCGAAGAAAGCCCTCTGGCTGCAGCGCGAAGTGTTGATCTCGAGCTATGTGATGAACGGCTCGATCACGAGCTTCAGCAGCGGTGTGCAGGGCAGGAAGGGCCGGACCCACAAGATCACCTCGTTCAAGCCCAACGCCGTCCTAATGTGGGAAGCAGATGAGATGACCCCGTTCTGGTTCAACGACTCGTCGAGTTACCCGGACGAAGGCATTTCCCAGCGGCATCTCTCGTCGCGGGCCACCAGCTCCACGGTCGACGCCGGCGGCGGCGCCAGCATCGGCGTGGCCGATGGCAGCGCCCAGAGCATGAAGTTCTCGCGCTACTACAAGCTGGCCGGTCCCGTCGGCCAACGCGGCAAGGGCGTGACCCCGGCTCCCAACGAGTTCTGGAACCAGCCCGATCATCCCCGTGGTGGAGCGCAGTAAGTCGCCACGACCTCTCCAGCCATGAGCAACATCACCAAGTTCGCAGCCATTCCCGTGCTCGTCGCCGTGTTCTGCGCGACCGGCTGTGGCAAGAAGAAGGAAGCGGTCATCACCCAGACTCCTCCTCCGGCGACGAATGCGCCGGGCGAGGCGAAGTCGAGCTTGAGCCGTGGCGACTCGGCCGAGTTCACGGTGGCCCCGGTGTTTGATCCGAGCGGCGGGGTGAACTTCAACAGCGTCGATTCGTTTCTCCAGCAGGGCCTTTACGACCAGGCGGTCCTGAGTGTCATGACCGCCCAGAAAAATGGCAGCGGAACGGTCGATGATTCCCTAAAACTGCAGCGGAAGATGCAGGATATCCAGGCCGCCGTCATCGCGAAGGCGGCCAACGGCGATGCCCGGGCCATGGAGGCCATGAGGCTCCTCCGCAAGACAGCCCCGTCCGGTGGCGGACGTTGATCCGTTTCCCGACGAACCCCCGATAAACCCAGCCCAACCCATGCGACGGCCGTCGGATTCATCCGACGGCCGTTTCATTTCCGGGAAATCGTTTGGTCTGCCCGCCGTCCGGTGTTATCCGTCCCCCTTCATTTTCAAGCCATGAGCCACGAAGCATCCATCCTCTCGCTCAACAACGTCTCCAAGTCCTTCGCTGGCGCTCCGGGCGCACCCGAAGTCTCCATCCTCAAGGGCGTCACCCTGAGCCTGCCTCCCGGCGCCAGCGCCGCGATCGTCGGCCCGTCGGGCTCGGGCAAGAGCACGCTGCTCAACATCCTCGGCACCCTTGATCGCCCGACCACCGGCGACGTGGTCCTAGACGGCCATCAGGTCAGCAGGCTCAACGAGGAGGAACTCGCCGGCATCCGGAACCGGCTCATCGGCTTCGTCTTCCAGTTGCACCATCTGCTGCCCCACTGCTCGGCTTTGGAGAACGTCCTTGTTCCGACGCTGGCCATGGAAAAGCCCGACAAAGACGCCCGCCCGCGCGCTGAACTGCTCCTGAAACGGGTCGGCCTCAGCCACCGTTTGCACAGCCTGCCGGGAACTCTTTCCGGTGGTGAGCGTCAGCGTGTCGCCATCGTCCGAGCGTTGATCAACCGCCCGAAAGTCCTGCTCGCCGACGAACCCACCGGGGCCTTGGACCGCGCATCCGCGGACGCCCTTGCCCAACTTCTGCTGGAATTGAACCGTGAGGAGAACGTCACGCTCGTCGTGGTGACGCACGCGCCGGACCTGGCGGCCAAGATGCAGCACGTCTTCGAGATCAACGACGGCGTGCTCCGGGCACGGAGCTGAACCGCGAATCCTACAACAGGTTCGCCGCCGCCTCCGCGAGCTCCGAACGCTCGCCCTTCTGCAGTTCGATGTGGGCCGCGATGGGATGGCCGCGGAATTTGCTGATGAGATGGTTGAAGCCGTTCGACTGGGAGTCCACGTAGGGATTGTCGATCTGGTAGGGATCGCCGGTGAAGATCAACTTGGTGCCGTTTCCGACGCGCGTGACGATGGTCTTCACTTCGAGCGGCGTGAGGTTCTGGGCCTCGTCGATGACCATGAACTGGTTGGCGATGCTGCGGCCGCGGATGTAGCTGAGCGCCTCCACGACGATCATGCCGGACCGCATGAGGTCCGACGCTTTGCGGCTTTCATGCCCCATGTTCAGGTCGCTGAGAAGTTCCAGCGCATCGTGGATGGGCTGCATCCAAGGCCCCAGTTTCTCTTCGAGAGTTCCGGGCAAAAACCCGAGCTCGCGTCCCATTGAGACCGTCGGCCGCGCCACCACGAGGCGGCGGAACTCGCGATCGGCCACCGTTCGCTTCAACCCGGCGGCCATCGCCATGAGGGTTTTGCCGGTGCCGGCCTTGCCCATGAGGGTGACGAGCTTGATGCGGTCGTCGAGGAGCGCGTCGAAGGCGAAGTGCTGTTCGCGGTTCTTCGGACGGATGCCCCAGATGCCTTCACGGATGTCGATGATGGGAACGAGCTTCTTGCAGGTGGGATCGACCTTGGCCAAGGCGGAGCGCTTCGGACTGGCCTCGTCCAGCAGCGCCACATACTCGTTCGCAATGAAGGAGCCGGAAGACGGCAACTCCAGCTCGCCATAGGAACGGAACTTGGCGATGCGGTCGGGCGCCATGGCCATTTCCCGCATGCCGGTGTAGAGGTCGCTCAGTTTGACGCGATCCGTCTCGTAGTCCTCCGCCTCCAATCCCAGGGCGTCGGCCTTCAGACGCAGGTTGATGTCCTTTGTGACGAGGATTGTCGGGATTTTTCCGGCCGCCTTCTTCAGCGCCAACGCCCGCAGGACAATCTTGTTGTCCGTGCTGCCGTGGCCGCCGTCGACGCTGAGTCCACTGGTGGATCCGCCGGAGACTTTTGTCTTCACCGTCGGGCCATCGACGACGACGCGGAGTTTGCCGCCATTTTCCAGCGTGACGCCGGTGCTGAGTTTTCCGTGGAAACGCAGCTTGTCCAATGCCCTGGAAAACGCGCGGGCGCTCTGGCCGAGCTCGGAGGACTCGCGTTTGAAGCGGTCCACTTCCTCGATGACCTCGATGGGGATCAGGACGTTGTTGTCCTGGAAGTTGAGGATGGAGTTGGGGTCGTGAAGGATGACGTTGGTGTCGAGGACGTAGTTTTTCACGAAGAAGAATTGGGAATGGCTGTGTTGGAAACGGGCGAGGGGACGACGAATGACCGAAGGGCTGGGACGGCGAGTGGTGCGGCACAAACCACTAAAATCACGGGCGGAACCTAGGACCGGCCACGGCACCGCACAAGTGGAATGGTTGCCCGGGCCGTAACAAATCCATGACGACGTTCCCGCTCGCGTTTCGCGGACGCCGTCCTAGTTTTCGGCGCTCTGGATATGACCGATCTCGTTGTTCAAGGAACCGGCGCTACCGCTACGCTGGCAGCGCAGCTTGCCGAAATGAGCGGGGCGCGCGATTGCCGCGCGGTCACCGCCGGTGTGTGGCGCTGCGGTGAAATCATCCGCCAGGAAGGTGTCGTCGCGGCAGCGGCGGCCCAGCGGGCGGATGCGACTTTCGTCCCGGCGCAACGCAGGCTCGCCGACTTCCGCCTCGTGGCCATGGACATGGATTCCACCCTCATCACGATCGAGTGCATCGACGAGATCGCCGACATGGTGGGCCTGAAGCCGCAGGTCGCCGCGATCACCGCGTTGGCCATGCGCGGCGAGATTGCTTTTCCCGAGAGCCTCCGCCGCCGCGTCGGACTGCTGAACGGCCTTGATCAGTCGGCACTTCAGCGTGTCGACGAGGAACGGCTCCGTTTGTCCCCCGGGGCGGAAACGATGCTCGCAGCCATGAAGGCCCTCGGTTTTCGCAGCCTGCTCGTCTCCGGCGGCTTCAACTTCTTTACGTCACGCCTCCAGACCCGTCTCGGACTGGATTTCACCCTCGCCAACACGCTGGAGATCCGCGACGGAAAGCTCACCGGCCAAGTCCTTGGCGATATCGTCGATGCCACGGCCAAAGCGGAAAAGGTAAAATCCGTCTGCGCCCACCTGGGCATTTCCCCGGTTCAGTCCATTGTCATAGGCGATGGTGCGAATGACCTCGAGATGATGGCGGTCGGCGGCGTGAGCGTGGCCTACAAGGCCAAGCCCGTCGTGCAGGCCAAGGCCAGCCACGCCCTGAACTTCAGCGGCCTCGACGCCGTGCTGAACCTGTTTGCGTGAGCGGAGCCGCCGCCGAATGGTGCGTCGAGCCGAAGGCGACGGGATGGTTCTGAAGGACGCTGGCGCGCAGCCGATCGGGCGGGAGAATCGGGTCCAATGGAACGATCCGTCAGGCCGCGCTGGTGGGCGGGATTTTTGGCCGGCATCATGTTGATGGCCGGAATGGCGGCAATGTCCGCCGAACGCATGAGCAAGAAAGCAGCAGAATCGAAGTCATCGGAACTGGAAGCGGCGGAATCGATCCCCGGGGTCGATCTCGGCGACCAGACCCGCGCGGTCATCAATGTCAGCGTGGCGAACGTGCGGTTGGCGCCGAAACACCAGGCCGAACTGATGAACCAACTGCTGCTCGGTTCGCCGGTGACATTGCTCCATCGCAAGGCCAACTGGTTCCAGATCCAATCCCCGGACGGTTACACCGGTTGGGTGGAGCGCCAGGAGTTGGCACCCATGACGGAAGCCCAGCTGGAGGCTTGGATGACGTCGCCGCAGATCATCATCACGGCGTTCCACGACTGGATATGGGAACAGCCCGATGCCAAGTCGTTGCCCGTCTCCGACCTCGCCAGCGGCATCATCCTGAAACGCCTTTCGAGCTCGGGCGGCTGGATCAAAGTGGAGCTGCCCGACGGGCGCACCGGTCACATCCAGCGCCAGTCCGGGACTGAATTCGAAACTTGGAAACGATCCGCGCGCGGCACACCGGCCAACATCGAACGCATTGCCAAGACCTTCCTCGGCGTGCCCTATCTCTGGGGCGCCGCCTCGACCAAGGCCACCGACTGCTCGGGTTTTACCAAGTCCGTCTTCATGCTCAATGGCATCCCGCTTCTGCGCGACGCGCGCATGCAGGCCACGCAGGGCAGGGAAGTCGATCCCGGCACGGCCTTCGAAAAACTGCAGAAAGGCGACCTGCTCTTCTTCGTCGGCAACCCGAAGAAGCCGGGCGACGTCACCCACGTGGCGCTCTATCTGGAGAAGGGGATGTTCATCCACGCCTCGGGCCAGGTGCGCTTCAACAGCCTCGACCCCAAGTCGCCGCTCTTCGCCGAGAACCGCCTGAAGACGTTCGTCTCAGCCCGGCGAATTCTCTGATCGGGAATCGGGAATCGGGAATCGGGAATCCGGCATCCGGCATCCGGCATCCGGCATCACCTTTCGTCCTTGGCCAACTCCAGGAGCCCTGCGTCCTCGAGACGTTTGATCTCCGTGGTGTAGCCTTGGCGGAACGTGGGGAACTTGAACTGGTAGCCCAATTCCGCCTTCAGCCTGCGGTTCTGCACCTTCTTGCTCGTTTCGCCGCGCTTCCGCGTGGCCGTTTCATCTTCGGTCGCATGCGGAGGCATGGCCTTGCCGAGCGTCTCGGCGAGCCAGCGGTAGAAGGTCGTCTGCGTGACCGGTTCGTCGTCGACCGTGTTGTAGACCTCGCCCGCCCGGCCGCTCTTGAGGGCGGAGATGATGCAGCCGACCACGTCGGCGCGGTGGATCATGTTGATGATCCGCAATCCATCGCCGTCGATGCGGGCCTCGTTGCGGCAGAACTTGTGGAAGAGGTGCCCACGGTCGGGACCGTAGATGCCGGCGACGCGGAGAACCACGCCCGGGAAACCCTGCTGGGCCGCCTCGAGGACGACCTTCTCCGCTTCGACCAATAGCTGGCTGGTCGGGCTCTTGGGTTCGGTCGGGCTTGTCTCTTTCACCGAAGAACCGTCTGCCTGCGCGTAGACGCTGGTGCTGCTGGTGTAGACGAATTTCTTCGGGGGCGCCGACTGGCCGCGGAGCCACGCGATCAGGTTGCGCGAGCCGTCGACGTAGACCTGCTGATAGGCCTCCGGCCCGCCCTTGCTGGAGGAAACGAGATTCACGACCCAGTCGTAGGGTCCGGGCAATACGGCCAGATCTTCGGGCCGCGAGACGTCGCCAGCCAACGGTTTGATGCCCGCGGCTTCGAGCTCCGCCGCTCCGTCCAACGTGCGGCGCAGGCCATGGACTTCATGGCCGAGCTTCACCAGCTCCGCTCCCAGCGGCACGCCGACGTAACCGCATCCGACGATCAGGATTCGCATGGCCAAACGCTAGCGGGGCAACACGTCATTTACCAATCCCTTACAATTCCAGGTTCCTCCGACATCCAGGCTTTACGCGACGGCGGCAGAACAAAATGCGTCCGGAACGGTCCAAGATCACAAAGGCACTTCCATGCAACTATCTTTGCCCCATCACCGCTGGCTCGTCGTGGACGACAATCCGGAGGTTCTTAACATCACGGCGCTTTTCCTCCGCTCAGTGCCTGATGTGGAAGTCACCGCCTTCAGCCGTCCAGAAGATGTCATCCAAGCCTGTCTGACGGATCCGACGTCGTTCGAGTTGCTAGTCACGGACTTCGACATGCCGGGCATGGATGGCATCGAGCTCGCCTGCCACCTTGCCGCGAGCGCCCCGAGGCTCCGGGTCCTGCTGATGACTGGCAGCCATCTCAATGAATTCCAACTCCTCCGCCCGGAGGTCCATCTTGTCCTGTCGAAACCGTTCACGCGCGAGATGCTCCTGGCGGGGGCGGCGGCGCTGGTAGGGTTGCATGATTTCCCGGAGCGACCCATCGACGATGGGCGGTCCTTCGCCCGGGCCGAATAGGAACCCGGCAGCGCAAATCCGATTCACAGCCCGTGCGGGTTGGCGGCGGTTCCGGAGGTGAATCCTGTGTGTCCTCCGGAACCGCCGTAGTTTTTCCGGGACATCAGGCTTGCCGTCGGAGGCGAATTGAATCACGAGCAGGGGAACCCTTTTTCCATCGCCACCATGAACCACGATTCCTCCCCCAATCGCTCCGGTGTTTCTCGTCGCTCCTTCCTCTCTTCGGCCGCGATCGCCGGCGTCGCCGGTCCCGCGATCTTCTCGTCGCGCGGCCTGGCGGCCACCACCAGCGACACCATCCGCATCGGCCTCGTGGGCTGCGGTGGTCGCGGCTCCGGCGCGGCCGGCAACGCGTTGACCGCCGATCCCAAGGCGGTGGTCGTCGCGATGGGCGACGCGTTTTCCGAGCCGATCCCGCGCGCCGAGAAATCCCTCCAGGCGCAGTTCAAGGACCGCATCCAAGTCACTCCCGAGAAGCAGTTCGTCGGACTCGACGCCTACCAGAAGGTCATCAATTCCGGCGTCGATATCGTGATCCTCGCGTCGCCTCCCGGCTTTCGCCCCGCCCATCTGCGCGCGGCGGTCGAGGCGGGCAAACACGTCTTCTGCGAGAAGCCCATGGCCACCGATGCCGCCGGCGTGCGGTCCGTCATGGAGTCGGTCAAGATCTCGAAGGCCAAGAACCGCTGTCTCGTCGCCGGCTTCTGCTGGCGCTACGACCGGCCCCGCGTCGAGTTCTACAAGCGTATCCTTGATGGAGCCATCGGCGACATCCGCGCCGTCCATGCCACCTATTACACCGGGCCGGTGAAACCGATGCCCACCGCCGACAAACGACTCGCCGGCATGGGCGACCTCGAGTGGCAGACGCGCAACTGGTATAACTTCGTCTGGCTCTCCGGCGACGGCTACGTCGAGCAGGCCATCCACAGCGTGGACAAGGTCGCGTGGGTCATGCGCGACGTCCCGCCGCTCTGGGCCGTCGGCAATGGCGGCCGGATGATCCCGAACAACGAGGGCAACATCTTCGACCACATGGATGTGACCTACGAATACGCCGGCGGCGTGAAGGCTTTCCTCGGCCAACGCCAGATCACCGGCTGCTTCAGCGAGAACAGCGACTACATCTGGGGCTCCAAGGCCCAGGGCATCATCGATGGCCGCGGGCCCATGATCCTCGGCGACTCCCCATGGCGCTACAGCGGCGAGGGCGGGAACATGTATGACCTCGAACATGTCGCGCTCTTCCAAGCCATCCGCGCCGGCCGCGTCATCAACGACGGCGACCGCATGGCCACCAGCACGCTCATGGGCATCATGGGCCGCATGGCCGCCTACACCGGCCAGAAGGTCACCTGGGAACAAGCCCTCAACGCCAACGACAATCTCGTGCCCGCGGAACTCTCCTGGGACATGAAGCTCCCCGTCGCGCCGATGGCCATGCCCGGCCGGACGAAGATCGTCTGACGCCTTCCAGTTCCGAAGACTGATTGACCGATTGGCTTGGGAGACCATAAAGCGATCCGGAACGGGGCCATTCGCTACTGAGAACGTAGGCGAATCGTCTGCAACGGCGTTTTGGTTCGTCCCGCGCTTTTTGGATACGTGATGGGGCTGGAGTTGCGGCGGCTGACGGCGATCGGCAACCCCTCGGGGTCGGGGCGGTGGCGGCATTGTTTTTCGCTTCAGCCGTTGCAGCCAACCTCTCCTTCAGCTTTGGCTACGCGCTTGAGTTTTGGTTTGGAACCGATGATCCGAATTCACGAGGGCCACGCTTTTGGCGACCTTTGGCCTTTGGTCTTCGGATTTCGTCATTCCACTCCCGCGTTCGCTCCCGCTAGTCTCCTCGCATTCCCTGCCTATGAAAACCACCCGAGTCCTTCTCCTCGCCCTTTCGGCCCTTGTCGCCCTTTCGGCCGAGGCCGCCAACCGCAAGCTCGTCATGATCGCCGGCACGCCCAGTCACGGGCCGTTGGCGCACGAGTTCAATGCCGGCGTGCAACTGCTGGCCAAGTGCCTGAAGGACACGCCGGGCCTGGACGTGGTGGTGAATCTCAACGGCTGGCCGAAGGATGAATCGATCTTCAACGGCGCCGACGCGGTCCTCATCTACTCCGACGGCGGCGGCGGACACCCCGCGATCCAGGGCAGCCGCCTGCAGACGCTCGACGCGCTGATGAAGAAGGGCGTCGGCCTGGCCCTGGCGCACTACGCGGTGGAGGTGCCGGCGGACAAAGGAGGTCCGGAATTCCTCAAGTGGACCGGCGGCTACTTCGAGGCGAACTGGTCGGTGAATCCGCATTGGACGGCGGAGTTCAAAAGCTTCCCCGTGCATCCGACGACGCGCGGCGTGAAGCCGTTCGCGGTCAACGACGAGTGGTATTTCCACATGCGCTTTCCCGAAGGCATGAAGGGCACGACGCCCATCCTCACGGCGATCGCGCCGGACGCCACCATGAGCCGCAAGGACGGACCGCATGAAGGGAATCCGGCCGTGCGCGAAGCGGTGAAAAACCGCGTGCCGCAGCACATGGCGTGGTCGACGGAACGGGCCGATGGCGGACGCGGCTTCGGCTTCACCGGCGGCCACGGCCACATGAACTGGGGCAACGAGGACTTCCGCAAGCTGGTGCTGAACTCGCTGCTGTGGGTGTCCAAGGTCGAAGTGCCGGCCAACGGCGTGGCCTCGAAGGTTTCGGAGGACGACCTGATGGCCAACCTGGATCCGAAAGGCGGCGCGAAACCCGCCGTGAAGCCGACGGTCAAGGCCGCTAAGGCCGACGCCCCGCGTTGAGCCGGACGATCGGATCAAGCGCCCGTCCCAGTGGAGTTGTCACACGAAGGAGTTTGTGAACGGCAGAGGTTTTCTGTTGCCGCAGTCGGCGCCCGGACCGCGCCGCAGATGGGCTGGTCGCAATGGCTCGTGGGTCCCGAAGTGACGTGGCGCTGAAAGACCCGCCTCCAGGCCCAGGCCGGCGTCGATCTGGCGGGCATGATCGAGAACAACGGATTCCAGATGGTCCATGACTACCGGGTAAACGGCCGGTTGATCTGGCGGTTCTGAAGACACGGTGGAGGTCGGTTTCCACAAGCCGCCGGTTCTTTTCCCAGATTCTGCTAATGGAACGGAGGCTGCGTGCCGATTGGGCTCTTGGGAATGAGAGGGACGTCAGTCGACGGACCGAGGCGTTCCCGCCAAGAAATCGACCATGCCGGCATTCAGCTACATCGCGCGGGAGTCCAGTTCCGGACGGGAAATCCGGAACGTGATCGAAGCGGCCACGGAACAGGCGGCGATAGCCTCGCTTCTTAACCGGAATCTTCTCGTTCTCAACATCGAGGAGAAGGTCGGAGCGAAGGGCCGGACCGGTGGCGGCACCGTCCAGCTCCAGGACCTCGTCGTCTTCACGCGTCAATTGGCGACCATGGTGGACGCCGGTCTCTCGATGGTGCAGTCGCTCCAGGCCCTGGCCGACCAGACGACCAACAAGGTGATGAAGCATGTCATCAAGGACATCTGTGTGCGGGTCGAATCCGGTGACAGCTTTTCCGAGGCGCTCTCCAAACATCCCAAAGTTTTCGATCGTCTCTATGTTTCGATGGTCGGCGCCGGCGAACGCGGTGGTCTCCTCGCGGAGATCCTCGGACGCACCGCCACCTATCTGGAGAATACGGCCCGCCTCCGCAAGAAGGTGAAGTCGGCCATGATGTATCCGACGTCGGTCACTGTGATCGCGCTCGGCATCACCGTTTTCCTGCTGCTCAAGGTCGTCCCCGTTTTCGGCGAGATCTACTCCGGCTTCGGCGCCAAGCTGCCCGCCCCGACGCAGTTCCTCATCGACCTGAGCAACATCCTCCAGCGGTTCTTCCTCCTGTTCGCCGGCGGTCTCGCAGCGGCCATCTGGGGATGGTTCTACTTTCTCAAAACGCCCGCCGGCCGCTGGTTCTGGGACGCGCGGCGCATCGCCCTTCCGATCTTCGGTTCGATCGCCCACAAGATCTGTCTGGCCCGGTTTACGCGCACGTTCGCGTCACTGATCCGTTCCGGCATTCCGATCCTTGAGGTGCTCCAGATTGTGTCGAGGACGGTTGGAAACGTCGTCATGGAGAAGGCCATCCAGACCGCCGCCGGTGACATCGAACAGGGCGAAAGCATCACCACGGCATTGCAGAAACATCCGATCTTTCCGTCGATGGTCGTGCGTATGATTTCTGCCGGTGAACAGACCGGTCAGATCGACAAGATGATGGAGAAGGTCGCCGACTTCCTCGACGAAGAGATCGAGACCACGCTTTCAGGCCTGACGTCGCTGATCGAGCCGCTGCTCATCGTCTTCCTGGGAGTCACCGTCGGAGGCATCGCGATCTGCATGTTTCTTCCGATCTTCAAGATGAGCGAACTGCTCCAGAAGAAATAGATTTCAACCCAGAGGCATGGGTTGGTTGGGGGAAACCGGAACGCTTCGCAAGGGGCGTTCCGGTCAACCATTTAAGGGGATCAACTGCCCACTTTCAGCAGGGCGCCATGGCTCGTGAAACCGGCCCCAAAAGACGCGAGCCACCACAAACCAGCGGGATGACCGCCGGCCAGAGCGTCGCGCAGGGCGAAGAGACAGCTTGGGCTGCTCATGTTCCCAAATCGCCGCAGCACCTCGCTGCTCCATCGGGTGTCTTCGGCGGAAAGACCCCAGACTCCGTTCAACGCATTGAGCACATCCCGGCCGCCGCTGTGCAGGATCCAACCGGCAATTTCCGAACGGTCGATCCCGGCGCGGCCCAAGGCGTGGTCCAACACGGCGGCCGCATGGCGTGCTGCGATGTCGGGCACACGGACGGACAGGATGTTTCGCAGCATGCCGCCGACCGATTCGAAACGAAGCAGGTCGCGCTCGGCCGGCGAACACACGGTCTCGGCAATCCGCCACTCCACTTTCCGTCTATTGGGCATGGGCTCGGCCGAAACTACCGCCGCCGCCGCGCCATCGCCGAAGAGGCACGCGCTGACCAGCACGCCCGGATCATCGTCGAGATAATAGGCCCCGCTGCAGACTTCGACGCAGATGCAAAGGGCATGACGCGCTCCGGCGCGGATGAGCGCTTCACCTGTGCGTAGATTCGGGATGGCCGCGCCACAACCTTGTCCGACGAGGTCCAGCAATTGGGCGTCGCTTCTGAGCCCCAGTCTCTCCGAGACATAGCTCGTCAGCCCGGGACACAGGTAGCCAGTGCACGTGCTGATGAGCACCGCGTCGATGTCGTGCGCTTTCAGTCCGGTCTCTTGGAGCGATCGCAGTGCGGCGTCGGTCGCGAGTTGGGGAGCATGACGGTTGAACCGTGCTTGAAGGGCGTCCGGTGAAACCTGGAAGGCTTCGGTCAGCGGCGCCAATGCGAGGTGGCGCGTCTCGATGCCGTTCCGGCCGAGCAACACCTTGCGGAGAATGGCGCGGGATCGCGGGACGAGTTGCTGGAGCCGTTCGGAAGATTCCAAGGCCGCCCAGCATTCCGCCTGGGAGTATCGCGTTTCAGGAACCGCAGTTCCGATCCCGTTGATGAACATCCCAGAGTTTACGCGTCATCGGCCTGAGGGCAAACTTCGCGACCATCGATCACGTTTCGGGAGACGGGGTCATTTTACCGCAGTCGCCGGAGCCGAGCGGGTGGGCGTGCCGGGAAAGATGATGCCGGGCGGCAACGGCGGCATTTCTGGCGCGCGGCGGACGATATTGCGCCAGGCCTGCCGGTCTTCCTGCGACATCGCCTGCCAACGTTCCGCGTTCTTAAAAAACAGGGCGCGTTCTTCGTGGGTCATCTGGGCGATCTTCTGGAAGGCGTCCAGGCAGCGGCGGCGTTGTTCCGCATCCAGGCTGCCGAAACGCCGGACGAGCTGCTCCATCTGTGCCCGCTCCGTTGCGCTGAGTTCGTTGAGCGTCCGCGTCTGCGCCTTGGGCGCGAGGTCGAAGAAGTCCTGGAAACGATCGATCATCCGGTCGCGATCCCCCGAACCCAAAACGCTCCAGCGGGCCAGCCCCGTTTCCATGTCCTTCAATGCCCCCGGAGGCGCCGGCGGCAACTCGACGACCACCGGCCTGGAGCTGCGCGGGGAAATCCGGATCAGGTAATTGATCGTCGCTTCATGCTCGAGGAACTCCCCCTGCACCGACGGAGACAGCTGGTCCCAACGGGCCAGCCGTTCCCGGACGAACTGTTTGTCCGCATCATCCAGTTGACCGATCTCGAGACGCCGCGCTTCCGGCGTCATCCGCAGCAGCGGCAGGAGCAGCCAACGCAGATGCGTGGCGCGGAGCCGGGTCTCACGGAAGTCCGCAGGCATCGCCTCATACTCCGCGATCTTGGCGAGGATGTTGGACTGCGCCACGGCGGAACGGTTCGTCAGCGCATCGATCCGCGACCCGGCAGGCATGGACAGAAGCTCACGGAAAAAGAGCACGGGCGATTTCCCCAATGGCGGCATCGGCGGCAGCTCCCGTGGCGTGGGCAAACCCGGAGGAGCCGGCTGCGCGTGGGCTATCAATGCCGTAAACGTGCAGGCAACGAGGATGAGCCGGGAGAAGTTCATGGCTGGAAATCACTTCAGCGCCGCCAACAGGTCGTCATCCGTGGGCGCCACTTGGCTCAGCTTCTGGATTGCATCGAAGTCGGCCAGCCACTCCACCGACGGCACCATCGCCGCCGGCGACAGCATGCGCACACCGAGCACCACTTCCTGCTGCACCTGGATCCGATGCTGCACCAGCACGAGAGCCACCAGCGCCGTGGCGCCGCCCATTACCGCGATCCGCGGACGCCAACCGAAACGCCGCCACCAGCCTGCGAGCCCGCCGGAGCGGCGCGCTTCCGTCCGCTCCTCCGCCCTCACGGCCTCCATCACGCGGGTGGTGAAATTCGTCGCGACGACGGGAGCCGGCAGGCGGGAAAGCGAACCGGTCAGCGCGATCTCCGCTTCCCACTCAGCGCGGGCTGCCGCGTCGCCGCCGAGCAGGCGCAGGAGTTCGGCTTCCTCCGTAGGCGTCAGATTCCGGAGCCAGGCGGTTTCGCGCAGTCGTTGGAGCGGGTCATTCTTCATCTTCGACATGGGGTTAATCACCGGTTGGTCGGAATAGTTTCACCGTTTCTTCACGCCCCCAGCCGACCAGGAGCCGGATTCCAGATAGGGCTTCAGACGGGCCTTTAGCGTTTCCCTTGCGCGGTGGATGAGCGATTTGGTGGCCGAGAGCGAGGTGCCGAGCACTTCGGCGATCTCTTCATACGACACGTCTTCTTCGCGGCAGAGCAGCAGGGCCGTGCGCTGGAGTTCGGGAAGATCACGGACGGCCTCATCGACCTTCCTCTCAAGCTCGCCGCTGAGCGACTGGTCGCCTGCGTTCCGGACGGTCGCATCGGGGATCAACGTCCCGACCGTGTCGTCCGAATCGTTCAGCGGCTGGTCCAAGGCATCGGCCGGATGCCGCACCCGCCGTCGGATTTCATTCAGGCAGAAGTTCCGCGCGATCGTGAACAGCCAGGTGGAGAAGCGCGCGCTCGGCTGGTAACGATCACGGGATTTGTAGACCTGGATGAACACCGTCTGGGCGATGTCCTCGGCTTCATCGGCGTCGCGCAGGGTCCGGTAGACCAGTCCCATGACCGGCTGCTTGAACTTCTCGACCAATGATTCGAACGCGTCCATGTCCCCGTGTTTGACACGGAGCATCAGCTGCGAATCCGGATCGGTTTCGAAGGACATCGATGGCGCACAGTAGTGAAAACCGCCGATGCGACAAGGTTGCGGGGAATCGCTCGCGGCGTGGAACCCGGGTCGCAGTCGGTTCGGCCCCCGGCTTTGAGGGTGGATGACGAATGCAGAATGGCGAATGACAAGAGGCGAGAGGCCAACGGTTTTTGATTCCGTGCTGAATGGTCGCGGAGCTCTCGCCATTTTTAAAACTCTCCGCCGTCCTTCCGGGACTTGGCGTCAACCGGCATCCATTTCCAGCCACCTTGGGGCTGGTTAGTTTCCTGAGTCGCTCCGCGACGAATCCTCGTCCCTCCATTTCGTCATTCCTCAAGCCCCCTGAAAAATCCCCGCGCCGTCGCGCACGTCGCCCGGCTGAGTTCCTCGAGCGAACATCCCTTGGCCAGCGCGACCGCCTCGGCGATGTCCCTCACGTAGGCCGGTTCGCAGCGTTTGCCGCGATACGGCACCGGCGCGAGGAACGGGCAATCCGTCTCCAGCATCAGCTTGTCGAGCGGCGTGGCCGCGAGCGTCTCGCGGACTTCCATGGCCGTCTTGAACGTCAGGATGCCCGTGAAGCTCACGAGCGAACCCGTCTCCAGCACCGTCCGCATCTGGTCCGGCGTCCCGACGAAGCAATGGAAGACGCCGCGCACCTTGCCGACGAAGGGCCGCATGATCTCCATCGTGTCGGCAAAACAATCGCCGCGTTGATGGATCACGCAGTTCAGTCCCGCTTCGGCCGCCACTTCGAGCTGCTGGCGGAAGATCACCGCCTGCTTGGCCTTGTAGCGGGCGTCGTCCTCGGCGGTGCCGCCCTTGCCGCTGGGCAGCCGGTAGTAGTCCAGGCCCGTCTCGCCGACGGCCGCGACCTTGGGATGCTTCGCCATCTCGCGGAGCTGCGGCCGGATGTCGTCCGGCGCCTCCAACGCATGGCCCGGATGCCAGCCCACCACCGCCCGCACATCCGGGAAACGCTCCGCCAAGGCGATGGCCCGCGCACTGGAGTCGAGATCCGTGCCGATGGAGACGATCCGCGAAATTCCCGCCGCCCGCGCCCGCTCCACGATCAGCGGCAGATCCGACTGGAAGTCCGGGAAGTCGAGGTGCGCGTGCGTGTCGAAGAACATTTCCGAGGTTTGTCGGCAGGCTTTTCTGGGTCAAAGGCCGATTCCAACAAGGCATTGCTTCTCGCTCCAGCATCTATCTCGAAGTTGTCGCCTCAAAAAGGCGCTTTAACTGGAGCGCTTCGGGCCGGGTAAACTCCGGCCAGATGGATCCGGGCTGGATGGGGACTGGACCCGCGTATGCCTTCTGGAAGAGCGGCCCTTTGAACTTCCAGAGATCCACCCGGCCGTCGGCGAAGCTGATCCAGAAAGCGCCGCTCGCGTAGTTTGCTGGAACATCCACAAAGCGCGTAGGAACGCCTGTTTCGTCGGTAGTCATGTCAACGATGAACATGCCGTCATCGATGCTATCAGGATGTTCCTCAATGAAGACGAAC
>CANJSG010000011.1 GCA_947476875.1 Verrucomicrobiota bacterium
CGGGATTCTGGGCCGCAGTCAGCTTTGTTCTTCGTTTCGCATCCTTACGACGTGATTTGGTTCTGAGCTGGTAACTGCGGTTGCTCGAGAATCGCGCAAAACAGCCGTTTGGAACTGGGTAGAACGGTTGCAAGGGGTTTCAGTTTCCACGTGTTGCCAATGCATGGTCTTAAAGGGGCTTTTCCCATCCGCCTCGTCACCTCGACGGCCAGGTCACAGATCCTGATACCGGATCAGCTCGATGCCGAGGCGTTGGACAGCGGCTTTGACGGCGGGGCTGACGAGGGCGGCGGCTTCGCAGGGAAACTCGATGATGCCGGGATGGGAGAAGAGTTCGGCGTCGCCGGGCGGAAGTTCCGGCAGGAGCTTGAGGATGTAGGCCTCGTCGACGCGGCCGTTCTGCAACAGACCGAAGACCCACGGCGTGTGCTTGAGCCCGCGCTTCACCACTTCGCCGCGCGCCCAGAGGCTGAGCGCGTGGAAGATGACGGCGTGACTGGTGCGGTAGAGCCATTCGCCGCCGGCAATGCGCGTGTTCAACCAGAAGGCGTCGCGCGTGAGCCGGATGCGCCGCACGCCCCAGCGGGTCGCATGCTTCATGAGCAGCCGGAAGACGACCGGGTGCAGATGGAGATGGAGGTGGCCGTTGACGTGGTCGAGTTCCAGCCCCGTGCGGCGGAAGAGGTCGAACTGCGCATCCATCTCGGCTTCGATCTGCTCCTCAAGCTCGGGCTTGAAGAAATACTTCAGGCCGACTTCCACGGGGTTGTCGGAGAAGTTGCCCGAGGCATCGGCCAAACCGGGAATCTGATCGGGCGGCACGGCGGCCTTGCCCATGAGCAGCGTGAGATGGAGCCCGACACCGAGACGCGGATTCAACCGGGCGAGTTCGACGGCTTCTTTAGCGGCGGCGCCCGTGACCATCAGGCTGGCGGTGGTGAGAATGCCGTCGCGATGGGCCTGGATGACGGCGGTGTTGATGCTGCGGGAACGCCCGAAGTCGTCGGCATTGACGATGAGCCGACGCCGGACGGAGGCGTCAGGGCGTTCCATAGTTCGGGGTCACCAGGCCGACGCCCAGGCGGAACCAGGTGCGGAGGATGAGGCCGATCTTCTGCGGCTTGGACACGCGGGTGAGATCGGGCCCGAAGACGTTGAACCGCTTCTGTTCCAGCTTCCGCAAGAGCCGCCAATAGACGGAGCCCATGAGTTCGGCGGCGATCATGGAGCGGCGGTCTCCGGCGGGCAGGACTTCGCGGGCGGCCTTGTAATGGCGGCGCGCTTCGCCGGCGACGTGCTGGGCGAGCGCGGCATAGCGGTCGGAGTATTCGTGCCGCATGATTTCCTCCTCGGTCACGCCGAAGGCGTTGAGCTGGTCGAGCGGCAGGTAGATCCGGCCGCGTTGGGCGTCGACCTTCACGTCGCGGAGAATGTTCGTGAGCTGGAGCGCCTGGCCGAGGTGCCAGGCGTATTTCCGGCAGGCGGGATCGCGGTAGCCAAAGATCTCGATGCTCAACAGCCCGACGACGGAGGCGACGCGATGGCAATAGAGTTCGAGCGCGGGGAAATCGGCGTAGCGATGGGTGTCGAGGTCCATCTCGCAGCCCTGGATCAGTTCGTCGAACAGCTCGAACTTCAGGCCGGATTGGCGGATGACGGGTTGGAGCTCCCGGTTGGTGGGGAACTCGGGCTGGCCACCGGAGCAGGCTTTGCGGATGTCCTCACGCCACGCCGCCAAGCCGGTGCGGCGGTGTTCCACGGGGAGGGTGTCCTCGTCGGCCACGTCGTCGACCTCGCGGCAGAAGGCATAGAGCGCGGGCATGGCGTCCCGCTTCGCTTTCGGCAACAGGATGAAGGCGAGGGCGAGGTTCGAGGCGCTCTTGCGGGTAATGGCCTGCGAATGCTGCATTACTGGAGCGGAGGCTGCCCGGGATCACGAAGCGGAGGCAAGCCCCCGGTCTCGGCGAGGGTAGGGTTTCGCGGACGGTGGGTTTCCTTGCGCCGCCGCCGACCATGATGCTTCGAGGACTTTCCATCCGCGGCCTCGGGTGAATCATCGTCGTCCGGATCGGATTCGCCGGAGACAACCTCGGGGCCGGTCTTCTTGTGCTCGTGGTATTGGGGATACTTTCGGCGCTCGCGGGTCTTGGGTTTGCGGATGAAAATGATCCACACGACCACGATCACGGCGACCACGCCGATGATGCCAAGCAGCAGGAAGATCTGCTTCGCCGCATCCCCGGCAAAGCCAGACCACCAATTCGTTGTGACGGGCACCGTTACTTGCCCCAGCGTCTGCATAATCTTCGTTCAGGCCCGTTTCTCGTCCGCCGATTCGTCGCTTCCCGCATCCGTGCCGACACCTTCCAGTGAAATGTTCAACCGCTGCATCCGGTAGCGCAGCGCGTGGCGGCTCAGCTTCAGGTGATCCGCCGTCCGTTGCAGGTTGTAGCGGTTCTGTTCGAGCACCTGTTGTATGACCTGCTTTTCGTAGTCCGCCATGATTTCGTCAAGCGCCCCGGCACGGACCTGCTGGGGCGACTCGCCTTTGCGCAGGCGGGTTTCGAGGGCGAAATCGGGCAGGCTGGCCGCGGTGATCTCCTCGCCGGGCTCGAGAATGACAGCCCGCTCGATGGCGTTGCGGAGCTCCCGCACATTGCCGGGCCAGTGATGGCTGAGAAGCTTCTGCCGCGCGCTCGCCGCCAGCCGCTTGGACTTCTTCATCAGCGACGTGGAGAACGTCTGGAGGAAGTGTTCCGCCAGCAGGATCACGTCGTTGCCGCGCTCACGCAGGGATGGCGGCCGGAGCTGGACGACGTTGAGCCGGTGGAACAGGTCTTCGCGGAACTGGTTTTGCCGGATGGCGTCGACGATGTCGCGGTTGGTCGCCGCCACGAGCCGCACGTCGACCTTGAGCTCCTCGTTGCCACCGACACGGGTGAAGGTGCCGTCCTCGAGGAAGCGGAGGAGCTTGGCCTGGAGCGGACGGCTCATGTCGCCGATCTCGTCGAGGAAGACGGTTCCCTTGTCGGCTTCTTCCACGCGCCCCGGCTTCGTCCTCACGGCCCCGGTGAACGCGCCCTTCTCATGTCCGAAGAGCTCGCTCTCAAGGAGGTTCTCGGGAATGGCCGCGCAGTTGATGCGGATATACGGGTAGGAACTGCGCGCGCTCAGCGTGTGGAGCCCGCCGGCGACCAATTCCTTGCCGGTGCCGCTCTCGCCCAGGATCAGCACGGTGGCGTTCGTCGGCGCGACGGTGTGGATGAGCTGGCGGAGCTCCACCATCTTCGCGCTGGACCCGATGATCTGGTCCGGCCGATAGGTCTCGCTCACCCGTGTGCGGAGCGACGCGTTCTCGCGGAGAAGCCGGAAGCGTTCGACACACCGGCCGACCGAGTGGAGCAGTTCTTCGGGCGCGAACGGCTTTGCCAGATAGTCGAGCGCGCCGGCCTTGATGGCCTCGACGGCAAGGCGGGGCGTGGCATGGGCCGTGATCATGAGGGCGGGGACGCCGGGCCAGCGTTTGGCCAGTGCCCGGAGAAAATCGTAGCCGTTCATGCCGGCGAGCCGCGCGTCGGTGATGACGAGCAGGAACTCGTCCTTCTCCAGCCGGCGCAACGCCTCCTCGGCGGACTCCACCGCCCGGACGGCATAGCCTTCGCCCGCGAGGATCGCGTCCAGCGAGAGGCGCATGTTCTTCTCGTCGTCGACAACCAGGATGGGCGGCAGCGCTAGGCTCATTGTGTGGTGCTCAACAGGGTCCTTGCGGGGAACTGTAGGGTGAACCGTGTGCCCCGGCCAAGGTCCGAATCCAGCTGGACGGTTCCGCCGTAGATCTCGGTGTTGTGTTTCACGATCGCCAGGCCGAGGCCGGAGCCTTTTTCCTTCGTGGTGTAATAGCTCTCGAAGACCTGGTGGAACTTCTCCGGCGAGATTCCCGGACCGCTGTCGGTGACCGTCACAACCACGGAATGACCGGGGCCGTGCTGAGCAACCACCTCGACCGTTCCCTTCCCGTGCATCGCTTCGCGGGCGTTCTGCAGGAGGTTCACGAAAATCTCGGAGAACTGGCCCCGCTGCATCAGGAGCGACGGCAGATCCGGCGCGTAACTGCGCCGCACTTCGACATCGAACTTCGCCGCCGGCGGGAAGACCTGGTCGATCGCCGAATCCAGCTCCTCGACGACCGAAAGCCGCTCCACGCGGCCTTCGGACAACCGCGCGTAGCCCATCAGCTCCGTCAGGATCTGGTCGGAGCGTTCGACCTCCTCGCGGATGATGCGGAGCTGGGCCTGGGCCGGCGCGTCCTTCATCTGGCGCTGGAGGACGAAGGCGGCGTTGGTGATGATCGAAAGCGGGTTCTTCAGGCGATGGGCGATCTCGGCGGAGATGCGGCCCGCCGTGCTCAACTGCTCCTGGCGCACGGCGAACTCCTGCGCCTCCTCCTGGATCTTGCGCTGCCGGACGACCAACGCCTGCACGCCGAAACAGCAGGCCGTCGTCAGCAGAAGGACCGCGATCCGCAAGATCAGCGGGTCGGTGGAAATCTCCGAATAGCTCATCTCGGGCAGGAGAATCTTCTCGGCGCCCAACGCCGTCGCCTCGAGTTGGACAAGTGAGAGATCCAGCAACCCTGCCGCCAGGTAGAACAGGGTGCACAGCAGGTTGACCCCGATCTGGGGAGCGGCCGCCGGGATGCAGACCGTGTGGTGGACGATGAGGACGAGGAACAGCCAGAAGAGGATGCTCCCGAAACCGCCGGTCGTGACGGTCAACGCGGCCAACATCAGCCCATCCAGCATTCCGGTCGCAAAGACCCCCCACTCGATGAACCTCGGGCTCGGACGAGGCCATTTGAAGAGCACCACGGCGTAGGCGATCTGGATCAGCGCGTAGACGACGAACATCCCAATGATCCGGACGACCGCCTCCTCACGCGGGGTGCTGGCCACATCGAACCAGCGCGCCGCGAAGAAGAAGTAGGTGAGCGCCAGCAGCGCCGCCCCGCGAACCGGCAGGATCACGTCCCGTTCGATCCGCAATACCCGGCCCACCTCCACCTCGCGATCACGGCCCGACGACGCAAAGAAACCGGCGAGCAACGCCTTGAACTGGGCTCGGCTCGGCAGGTTCATGGATCCCTCTTACGCCGACGCCTTCAGAACCAGCGCGGCGATCTGGTCCACCGGATAAAGCCGGCCCACGCCTTCGTAGCCGCAGGAAAGCATGCCTTCATCAGGCCCGATGAATTGGACGCCGCGGTCTTTCAGGAGGGCCACGTTCGACTGCGTGGCGGGATGGAGCCACATCTTGCCGTTCATCGCAGGCGCGATGAAGACGCGCGTGTGCTGCCTCACCGCCAGGGCGATGCAGCTCAAAGCGTCGTCCGCCAACCCGTGCGCCAGCTTGGCGATGCAATTGGCCGTGGCCGGCGCAACTAGGAGGATGTCCGCCTCGTCCGCCACCCGGATGTGCGACGGCTTCCATCCTTCATCCTCGTCGTAGAGATCGGTGATGACCGGCCGGCGGGAGAGGGTCTTGAAAGGCAACGGGGTGATGAACCGCTGCGCGTCGGCCGTCATGACCACCGTCACCGTCGCGCCGCCCTTGACGAGAAGACTCGTCAAGTCGGCGGCCTTGTAGGCCGCGATGGAACCGGTGACTCCGAGGACGATGTTGGGGTTGGATGTCATGGGCGTTCGATCCGGTCACTCAAAACTGGGCGGAACGGCCCGCGTCCGGCGCAGGCGTTCGGCTTCAAGGATCGCGCGGGCACGATGGAGGTCTTCGTCGATCGACCGGCTGAGGATGAGGTAGTCGAAATGCTTCCACTGCGCCAGCTCCTGCCGCGCCACACCGAGACGTTTGCGGATGACCTCGGGCGCATCCGTCCCGCGCTTGTTCAAACGCCGCTCCAGCTCGCTGAGCGATTCGGGCGTCAGGAAGATCGTGACCAGGGCCCGCTTCAATTCCTCCTCGTGTTCCGCCTGCGCCTGGATGGCGGCGGCGCCCTGCACGTCGATGTTCAGGAGGACATCGCGGCCCGAGCGCAGTTTGCCGAGCACCTCGGATTTGAGCGTGCCATAGCTGTTGCCGTAGACGGTGGCGTGTTCGAGGAAATGCCCGGCCTGAACGCGTTTGAGGAACTGGTCGGCGTCGAAGAAGAAATAGTCGGCCCCATCCTTCTCCCCCTCGCGCGGCGCCCTCGTGGTGCAGGTGATGACCCGCGCCAAGTTCGCTTCGGTTTCGATCAGCTTCTGGCAGAGCGTCGTCTTACCGCCCCCGGACGGAGCGGAGATCACGACAAGAAGGGCTGTGCTCTTGGGCGACGTTTCCATGGCGGGTTACTCGACGTTCATCGACTGTTCGCGGAATTTTTCCAGCTCGGTCTTCAGCGTCACCACTTCCTTCGAAATGATGGAATCGTTCGCCTTGGAACCGATCGTGTTGATCTCGCGGTTCATTTCCTGGGAAAGGAAATCCAGCGTGCGCCCGACCGGCTCGGCGGACTTCACCAGGTCGTGGAACTGGGCGAAATGGCTCTTCAGCCGGGTGAGTTCCTCGCTGATGTCCGAACGGTCGGAGTAATAGACGATCTCCTTCAGAAGCCGCTCGTCATCCTCCGGCGGCAACGGCAACCCGGCGGCGGCCACGCGTTCGCGCAACTGCTGGCGATAGCGCGCGAGCACTTCCGGAGCCTGCGCGGCCACGACGGCGACGGCCTTCTGCAACGTCTCGATCCGCGTCCGAAGATCCTGTTCAAGGTGGCTGCCCTCCCGTTCGCGCATGGCGACGAGCTCTTTCAACGCCTGCTTCACCGCCTTCTGCAAGGTGGGCCAGATCTCCTCGGGATCGAGGCCGGTCGATTCGGTCTGGAGGACTCCCGGAACGCGCAGGATCTGGTCGACCGTGATGATGCTTGGTAGATCCAGGTCTACCGCCAGCTTGCGAAGTTCCAAGGCCGCGGCCTTCGCGGCGGCCGTGTTGATCCGCACGCCGACCACGTCCTCGCCCGCCTCGATGGCAATCCGGCAGGTCACGCGGCCGCGGGACACGGCCTGGTTGATCTCGTCGCGGATGCGGGATTCGAGGGACTCCAGTTCGCGCGGCAGACTGACGGCGATCTCCGCCTGCTTGCGGTTTACCGCCGACAATTCCACCGCGATTTTCTGCCCAGCAGAAGACGCTTCACCCCGTCCGTAACCGGTCATCGACTTCATCGTTCCGAACTATGGCCGCCGAGTCCGCCGGGCGGAAATCCTTTTCTGTTTTTGGCACCCCGGAAGATCCCCAAAAATGGATCTCCGCAGATCTCGGTCCCGTGCTTGTTCGCTCCGCCAAAACACACCATGGTCAGTCCCAAAACATGCAGTCTCCCACCGCCGCCATCGCCCGAGCCGCAGAGCTGGGAGTCCCCGCGACCGACAGCCTGTTGGTCGCGGTCGTGGCCACCCAGACGGTGCTTTGGTTTCTGCGAACGGCCGAAGGCGGACCCTTCGAGTTACATCGCCAGCTGGTTTGTTCGACGTCGAAGCATGGCATCGGCCAGGTCCAGGACTCGAACAAGACGCCGCTCGGACTGCATCGCATCGCCCAGAAGATCGGCGACGGTCTTCCGACTGGCACCGTCTTGAAAGCCCGGAAGCCGATCGGACACATGCGCGACGGGTTCCCGCCAGCGTCCATCACCACGCGGATTCTGTGGCTCGAAGGATTGGAGGAGGGCTTCAACAAGGGCGGCAACGTCGATACCTTCCGCCGCTACATCTACATCCACGGCACCGGCGACCAACCCTCGCTGGGCACGCCCGCATCGGATGGCTGCATCCACCTGTCCGATTCCGATCTGGTCGAAGTCTACGACAGCCTGCCGATCGGCACGCTCGTCTGGATCGGGCCCTGATGTCCTGACGCTGCCGGACTCTTGCCAGTTCACCGACATGCCCTAGCCTTGCCCGCATGACTTTGCTGGAACAGATGACGGTGCTTGGGCAGAAGGCCAAGGCCGCTTCTCGCGCGCTCGCGCAATTGACCGCGAGCGACAAGAACCGCGTCCTGCTAGCCATGGCGGAGGCCATTGAAGCCAGCCGCCCGGCCATCCAGGGCGCCAACGCCATCGACATGGAGAACGGCGCCAAGGCCGGTCTCAGCGCGGCGATGCTCGATCGGCTCAACCTGAACGACAAACGCGTCGCCGCCATCGCCACCGGACTCCGTGAAGTCGCCGCCCTCCCGGATCCGACCGGTAAACTTCTCGACGAACGCCTCCGCCCGAACGGCCTGAAGCTCCGCAAGGTTTCCGTCCCCATCGGCGTCATCGTCATCATCTACGAATCGCGTCCCAACGTGACCGCCGACGCGGCGAGCCTGTGCTTCAAAAGCGGCAACGCCACGATCCTTCGCGGGGGCAAGGAGGCCATCTACTCCAACCAGGCCATCGCCCGCATCATGCTGGACGCCGCCGTCAAGACGCTGCCCGGGTTTCCCGTCGACGCCATCCAAGTCGTGCCCACCACGGATCGCGAGGCGATTCCAGCGCTCCTATCGCTCACGCAATACGTCGATCTCTGCATGCCGCGCGGCGGAGAAAGCCTCATCCGAGCCGTGACCGAGTGCAGCAAGGTGCCGGTAATCAAACACTACAAGGGCGTCTGCCACACCTACGTCGACCGCGAGGCCGACCTGAAGATGGCCGAGGAAATCGCCTTCAACGCCAAGTGCCAGCGGCCCGCCGTCTGCAACGCGATGGAAACGCTCCTCATCGATTCGCCGGTGGCCGCCAAGTTCCTGCCCGCGATCGCCGCGGCAATGGCGAAACACGGCGTGGAATTCCGCTGCGATGAAATCTCCGAGTCGATCCTCGCCGCCGCGCCCGGTCTCGACCGGTCGATGATCAAGCGGGCCCGCGACACGGATTTCTTCACCGAATACAACGACTACATCCTCAACCTGCGCGTCGTCGACGGCGTGGGCCAGGCGATCGACCACATCGCCACCTACGGCTCGGCCCACTCGGACGCGATCGTGACCGGGAACGAAACGACCGCGCAGAGGTTCCTCGCGGAGATCGATTCGGCGACGGTCTATTGGAACGCCTCCACGCGTTTCACCGACGGCGGCGAGTTCGGCATGGGCGCGGAGATCGGCATCAGCACCGACAAGATCGGCGCGCGCGGCCCGATGGGCCTCGATGAACTGACCAGCTACAAGTGGATCGGCATCGGCACCGGCCAGGTCCGGGCCTGACCCCGATGAGCGACGGCCCCGCCACATCCCCGGCAGCGGCTGAAGCCGCCGCGCAGTTCATCCGCGACTCGCTTCCGGCCGGCGGACTCTTCGCTGACCAGCAATGGCGGGTTTCGCCCGAGCCGTTCCGCCTCGATGCGGACCTTGCCAAGGAACTGGAATCGCTCGGGCGCGTGCTCCACCAGTTCTACAAGGCCGTCAATCTGCTCTACCGGAAGAGCGTGGATGGCAAGATGCCGGCGTGGGTGGCGCAACTGCTGGATCAGGGAAAGCCAAGCTGGCTCGTCGAATTGCAGAGGCACGCCGCCTTCAAGAACGACACGCCGCGCGTCATCCGGCCCGACATCCTCCTGACCGACGGCGGCTTCCACATCACGGAACTCGACAGCGTCCCCGGCGGCATCGGCCTGACGGCGTGGTTGAACGAAACCTACAGCAAGGTGGGTCAAGCCGCGCTGCGGCTTGACGCCGATTCGCAGCGCGAATCGGCCCACCCGCCAGCCGAACCTCCGAAGCTCATCGGCTCCGACCGTTCGATGCTCGATGGCTTCGCGGGCATCTTCGGTTCCGCCGAGCGGGTGAGCCTCATCGTCAGCGAGGAATCCGCCGGCTACCGGCCCGAGATGGAATGGCTCGCCAGCAAGCTCGGCCCGCGCTTCACGGTCCACGATTCACGCTTCACGGACCTCCAGGACGGCGACGCCGCCTACCGGTTCTTCGAACTCTTCGACACGGCCAACGTGCCGAACGCCCGGCCGCTCTTCGATCTCGCCGCCGAGAAACGCATCCGCCTTACGCCGCCGCCCAAGCCGATCTTCGAGGAGAAGCTGCTTTTCGCGCTGCTGTGGAACCGGAACCTCCGCAACTTCTGGCGGCAGGAACTCGGCGAGGGCTTCCTCAACCGCCTGCTCAAGCACGTGCCCTACACGTGGGTGCTCAACCCGGCGCCACTTCCTCCGAACGCCGCCTATCCGCAGCTCGACCTGACCGACTGGCAACAGCTCAAAGCCCTCTCACAACGGGAGCGCGACATGATCCTCAAAGTCTCCGGCTATTCCGAGGAAGCCTGGGGCGCCCGCGGCGTCTATCTCGGCAGCGACCTGTCGCAGGCCGATTGGAGCGTGGCCGTGGACAAGGCGCTCGCGGCTTTCCCGCAGTCGCCGCACGTGCTCCAGCGCTTCCACAAGCCACGCGTGGTCGACTCCGCGTGGTTCGACTTCGCGACGCGGCAGCTTACGCCCATGCCCGCGCGCGTGCGGCTCTGCCCCTACTACTTCGTCCACGGCGAAGGCGACCAGGCCCGGCCGCATCTCGCCGGCGTGCTGGCCACCCTCTGCCCGGCCGACAAGAAGATCATCCACGGCATGAAGGACGCGATCCTTGCGCCGTGCGCGGCGTAGGAGCGGCTCGATATCCGGTTGCCCAAAGCGCGCGCCCATGTCCACCCACTTACCTACTTGTTCGGCTGGGGGGTGAAGCGGAGGTAGGGCTTCACGGTGCGGAAGCCTTTCGGGAAAAGCGTCACGGCTTCGGCGTCCTTCACGGCGGGGGTGATGATGCAGTCCTCGCCATCGACCCAGTTGGCGGGCGTGGCGACCTTGTGCTTGGCGGTGAGCTGGAGGGAATCGATCACGCGGAGGATCTCGTTGAAGTTCCGCCCGGTCGAAGCCGGATAGGTGATCATCAGCTTCACCTTCTTGTCGGGGCCGATGATGAACACGGAGCGCACGGTGGCGGTGGCGTCGGCGTTCGGGTGGATCATGTCATAGAGCATCGAGACCTTGCGGTCGGGGTCGGCGATGATGGGGAAATTCATCACCGTGCACTGGGTCTCGTTGATGTCCTTGATCCATCCATGGTGGGACTCGATGCCGTCGACGCTGATGGCGACCACCTTGACGCCGCGCTTCTCGAACTCGGGCTTGAGCTTGGAGGTCATGCCTAGCTCGGTGGTGCAGACGGGCGTGTAGTCGGCCGGATGGGAGAAGAGGACACCCCAGCCGCCGCCGAGCCATTGATGGAAGTCGATGGTGCCTTCGGTGGTCACCGCGGTGAAATTGGGAGCTTCGTCGCCGAGTCGGAGTGCCATGTTCTGGATGGGTTGATTGATCGGAATCTGTTTAGGCGCGGCAGAGTAAGGAAGGCGGGCGAGGTTTCAATAGCGGCTTTGGCGAGAGGAAGGCCGAAGGACGAAGGCCAAATCCCGAAAGAAGTTCGAAGCTCCAAGGACGAAGGGGAAAGCAAATCCACTTCGGGTCCGGGAGTTCGCGTTTCGGATTTTGGCCTTCTGATTTGGGGCTTCCTAAGGCCTTTGGTCTTCGAGCTTCGTCATTCGCACCAGCGGCGCGTCAAGGCTTCGTGACTTCGAGACGGTAGAAGCGGATCGGATCCGAGGTCGGCGGACTGGTGAAGCCGTTGATCGGCCAGGCGAGTTGCCCGGCACCAGGCACTGGAGTGAACGGCTGGGTCGCGTTGGTGGCGAACGACACCGTGTAGACACGGCCTGTCACGCTGGTCCAGTCGAAGGCCACCGCTCCGGACGGCTGTTGCACCGTCAACCTGAGCGTGAGACGGCTGGCGGGATCGGTGGGATTCAGGCCGGCGAGATACGACTGCCACGCGGGAATTCCGTTGGCCCCGATCGCATCGACCGCCGACTCCGCAGGACCGTCGAACCCATATGACGCGAGCCACCAGAGAGGCGTGGGATGATTGGTGGTCACGAGCTCCGCGAATTCGGCGCGCACCGTCATGTTGGAAACCACCTTCAGGCTCAGCGGGTTCGTCGACGCAGTCACTGCGCCAGTCCAGCGGTCGAACCGGAAGTAGTTGGCCGGTGTCGCAGTCACCTGCACGACGATGCCCGAAGCATACGAGGCGCTCACGGGCGAAACGGTGCCCCACGCCGGAACGTTGACCTGGGTGATCAGCACCACGCTGGGTGTCGTATCGACCTCGTTGGCCAGAAGCGTGACCGCCACGAGCCCTTCGGCCGCGATCTCGAAGGTGGCGGAGCCGTTGGCCTGGTCGACGTCCGGCAACGCGTTGATGAAGACCGACACGCCCGTAGACCAGTTGGACGCATCGAGAAAATTGGTGGCAGCACCGGACAGTTGAAGATCGGCATCACCGCCCAGCCGCGTGACCGAAACCGCGACCGGGACCGGAGGTTGTTTCGAGAGGCGGATGGCCACCGACGAACTTCTTCCCTCCTCGACTGAAAGGATGACCGGATTCACCAGCAGCGTCTGCGGGTCTTCCGGGATCGCCACGACAAAGCTTCCCAGCGCCGTCTGAGGCATGAAGTGGCTGAAGATGTCCGACACTTCCCCATCGAGGACGGTCACGGTGTAGGTGCCGTTGTTGGTGATCGACCACACCGCGTCGGGCGCCGGGATGGAGTAGGTCGCCGAGCGCGGGGAACCGTTCGGCGCCTGGTCCACCCCGAGGAAGTCGGCCTGCTGCGCGTAGCCATTCGGCCCGGTCACCACGATGTCGCCCGCACCCAGCGTCGACACGTCGACACCGGAAGCGTCGTTGTAGGTCACGGTGAACGCGTGGGTCGATGAACCGCCCACCAGGAGATTCGCCGCTCCCAACTGCGCCAACGGCGGCGAGGTGTCGAGGTTGCCGCCGGAGAGAAGTTCCACGTCGTCGATGTTCCAGCCGATGTCGTTCTGCGACGCCCCCGAGGCAAGGCTCCAGCGAAGGCGGACGGTCGGGCTGCCGTAGGTCCATGAAGGCAGCGAATAGACCACCTGCTGCCAAGCGGCGTCCGTGAAGGAGCTTGTGGTATTGAACAGGTTCGTCCAAGCGACGCCGTTGGTGGAGACCTCGATCCGGGCCGTGTCGCCGCTGCGGAGCCGCAGCCAGCGCTGGAACCGCAGCGTCAACGCCGTCTCGTTGCGGCAATCGATCACCGGCGTGGTCGCATAGGAGAGAGCGAGGTTGTTCGGGTAGTTCCCGGCCAGGTTGAAGGCGACGATGTTCGACCCGGTGAAACCCGCCTTCGGCGCGGTCGAGGACGTGTAGGTGGGCCGGCCATATTGCCATTGCGACTGGAAGGTCCATCCCGGGTTCGTCTCCATGGACGCAAAGTAGACGGCCCGCGGCACGGCCACGGTGAACTGGCCAAGGGTCTTCGCCGCGGCATAGGCACCGCCCGTGTTGCGCACCTGATTGGCCAGAAGCGATACGGTGTAGATCCCGTTGTCCGCCGTCGACCAGGCCACACCGTTCGGCGCGGCGACGGAATACGTGGCGACGCGGGGAGTGCCGTTGGATCCAATGTTCACCGACACGAACGACGCCGCGGCGCTGAAGCCGTTCGTGCTCGTCACGAGAACGTCCGCCCCGTCGATGCTGCTGACATCGATCGCCAGAAGGCCGCTGTAGGTCACGTTGAAGGTGCGTGTGGCGAAGCCGTTCTGGGCGATATTCGTCACCGCCAACTCGGCCACGGGTGTCGGGACGAAGCCGGATGGAATGACCGTTCCGGTGATGAAGTATTGGCCGACCCCGCCGTAGCTCGAATACCCCGAGGGCGACGCGGACAACGGATCACCCACCCCCACATTGCGGACGAAAAGGTAGTAGGCGCCCTCGACCAGATTGGTCTGGATGCTGGCCGCGGTCTGGTCCGCGGGATCGGAGGTCAGAAGAAGCGTCCCGGCCGCGTCGTAGAGATCGAGCGCGATGTCGACATCGCCGCCGCGGGTAATTCCGCCCGGGGTCACCCATCCGGACACGGTCAGGTCAACCGGTCCGGTTCCCGCGACGAAGGCGAACACGTCGACGTCGGTGTTCTGTTCCAGCACCCCCTTGTTGGCCGGACTCGCATTCGTCGGATCGGTTTCCGGCGTCGTCGCGACCACCGATCCATCGCCGCCGACGCTCAACTGCGAGGCGGAGCCCGCCGTGTTGCCGTGGTCGTCCGGTCGATACCCGACCTTGCCCGAGATGATCGCGAGGTCGTCCTGCGAGTTGTTGGAATGGTAGTAGTCGCCCTTCGACCATTGGCTGACGTTGCGGTTGTAGCCGGTGCCCATGATAGGACCCCACGACGTCGGACCGGAGCCATGTCCGCCGTAGTAGTCGAGCCCGTCCGTCGTGCCGTCGTGGCTCAGGCCCATGTTGTGGCCGATCTCGTGGGACAAGGCCTCGGCGATGTAGGATTCGCTGTTCGCGAGGTTGTTGTAGTAGATCCACGCCGGACGGGAGGTCGAGTAGGTGCTCGAGCCGAACACGTTCACGTAGGCCACGCCGCCCGCAGTCGCCGAGGGATTATCCAGTCCATTGACGTCCGTGTTGCGTGTGACGAGGGCTTGGGCGGTCCATCGCGTGAAGGTTGCGGGACGTTCGGTGGTCACATCGATGTTGAACGCCGCGTAGTCCTCGGCGACCCGCTGCCAGACGCGTTTGATCGCGAGTTGCTCCGCATCGCTGAAGGTCGTGAAATCTCCGTCCGTGCTGAACGTTGTGGCAGGAATCGAAGCCCGGCCGAGCGACGTGTTCCAACTCGTGCCCGAAACGGTCTCACCGGCGAAGTTGATGTAGAGGACGTTCGTCGATCCGGGCCGGCTATGGAAAACGAGACTCGCAGGAAACGGGCTGACCGGAACGAGCGATTCCATGACTGGAACGGTCGAGCCTCCGGAGGCGCCACTGGAAAGCCCTTCGGCCGGCGGCAACGCGAAGTGGTCCTCGTAGAAGATCCCGCCCGTCTCATCGGCTCGCAGACTGACCAGGTCGAGGCCGGTGAAATGGAAACTCTGCAACCGTCCGATGGCGTTGGTCCGGGCGTTTTCAGAAAGCCGGGAAAGATCGATCCGAAGCCGGCTCACGGGAATGTCCTGCATTCCCCGGACGCTGCCCGGCCGGAACTCGCGCGTGAGCAACGAACCGGGCGACTGGGCGGCCGCGCCGGCCAAGCCACCGAGAACCCACAGGACCACGAAGAGCGCCGCGGATTGGAGGCGAGAAAATCTGCCGGTCATGGATCTAAGAACATAGCAGCCGTTGCGCCCGATTCTCAACCCGGCGACCCACGTCGCCAAACAAAGTCCGCAGGCTGAATTCGGCCGGCGGTGGCGGGACACCTGTTTCGACCTCCGCCACCCGATTCCGTTTAATCGGCGCAGGAATAACCGCGCTTCAGTCGGAGATTCCCGGCTTGCCGGAGGCATCGGCTCGATTTGGGGCGGAGGTGTCTCAAGTTACTTCTGGAACTTCCATCCCTTCAGCTCCAGCACGCCGTTGGTCCCTAAATCCCTGGCGAATCTCCCCTCCGCCATCCGCTGGATCCCCTGGGCGTCGGACTTGAGGGTGGCGTTCCAGAAGGCGGTGGTTCCCTGAAGGATCAGGTCGTGGTGGATCGCATCGCGCGCGGACTCGCGCAGAACTCCATCGTTTCCGCTGAAAACCATGTGGTCGCCGCCCGTCAACGTCAGCAGCAACTGGGGCACACCGTGTATGAGGTCGAACGGCACGCGCCGATCCTTCGCGAGGGTTTCACCGACCGGGCTGTCATCGGCGGTGCCGGTCAGGTGCATCACGGGAATCCGGACGGTGCTGAACCGTTTCTCCGTCTGCATGCGCGGCGCCATGGGGCTGAAGGCGACGGCGGCGGTGAACCGGGCGTCGGCGAAATCCCAGGTGGGAACGGGAAACGACATTCCTGCGACCGACATCGCGGTGTGGGCACCGAAGGAGTGCCCGGCGACACCGACATGCTTCAGGTCCAGCCGGCCTTTGAACGGACCGGCGACCGCATTCAGGCGGGTGAGTTCGTTCAGGGCGAAGGAGACATCCTTGGGTCGTTCAATCGTGTTCTTCGGGTTCAAGATCGCCTCGCGGAACGATTTCACCGGGCTTTTTGCACCGCGCAGGATCTCCGCGTCGCTACCGAGGTGCTGGACATGGACGGACACGAATCCGTTGCTCGCCCAATGCCGGCCGAGATAGGCGTAGCCATCGCGGGAGCCGCCAAGCCCATGGGAGAAGATGATGACGGGCGCCGCCGAGGTGGACGAAGCAGGCAGGTAAGCCGTCACCGGAACGTCCCTTTTTCGCGCGGCATCGATCCAAGTGGCGCGCACGACCTCGACGCCGTTGGTGGCGGCCGAAGACGCAACCACCAGACCGCCCAACACAACGAAACCGGCGAACAAACGATTCATCGCCTCCATGACGCAGCAGCGGGCGGAAGGTTTCAAGCCGACTCACCGGCTTGCCAACCCCGCGCCGCCCGCCTACTCCTCGGACCGCCATGAACTTCCTGCCGCTCATCGAAGCCAAACGCGACGGCGCGATTCTGACCGATGGCGAAATCGCGGAGGTCGTCGACGAATTCACCCGCGGCGCGATCCCCGACTACCAGATGGCATCGTTCCTCATGGCCGTGTTCTTCCGGGGACTCAATCCGCGCGAGACCCGGGCGCTAACGCTGGCGATGCGCGACTCGGGAACGAAGCTGAAATTTCCCAAGGACCCACGGCCGCTCGTGGACAAACACTCCACCGGCGGCGTCGGCGACAAGGTGTCGCTGCCGCTCGCGCCGTTGCTGGCGTGCCTCGGCTTCAGGGTGCCGATGATCTCCGGACGCGGCCTCGGCATCACCGGCGGAACACTCGACAAGCTGGAGTCGATCCCCGGCTTCAAAACCGGTCTTTCCGAAGGCGCGCTCGTCGACCAGGTCCAGCGTCTCGGCGTGGCCATGGGCGCACAATCGGTCACCATGGTTCCGGCTGACCGGCTCATGTATGCGTTGCGAGATGTGACCGGCACCGTGCCTTCGATTCCCCTGATCACGGCGTCGATCCTGTCGAAGAAACTTTCCGAATCGTTGGACGCACTCGTGCTCGACGTGAAGTTCGGCCGGGCCGCGTTCATGCAGACCAAGCCCCAGGCCGTCACATTGGCGGACACCATGTCCAAGCTGGCCGGCGATTGCGGCGTCGCCACGCAATCAATCCTGTCGCCCATGGACGCCCCGCTCGGCCGCTCCGCGGGCAACTGGCTGGAAGTCCGCGAATCTGTCGAATGCCTCGAGAACCGTGGCCCCGCAGATCTGCGCGCGCTGGTCATCGAGTGCGCCGCGCAACTGTTGAAGCTGACCGATCGTGCGCCCTCCCTCGTTGCCGGCCGGAAGCTGGCATCGGACTGCCTCGCCACCGGGCAGCCCTTGAAGAAGTGGGAAGCGATGCTGGCCGCGCAAGGTGCCGACCTCGCGGCGTATCATAAGAAACTGGCCCAGGGCGACACGGCCAAATCCATCGCCGAAGTGCCGTCGACCAAGTCCGGCGTCGTCCGCGACGTCGACGCCCGCGTGATCGGGGAAGTCGTCCGCGATCTCGGCGGCGGCCGTCTGAGCAAGGGCGCGGCGGTCGACTTCGAGGTCGGAGTCGACGCCATGAAGCAGGTCGGCGAACCGATCCGAAAAGGAGAGGCGTTGGCGCGGGTGCATGTCACTGACTCCGGTGCTTCCGCCAAGGCCGTGGAGCGGGTTCGGTCGGCGTTCGTCGTCTCGCTGAGATAGGTGGCGCAGGCCTCCGGCCTGCAGTTCCGGGCGTCCCCGCCCGGGACGGTAGAACGCTCCCGACTGGAACAATCCCAACCGATAAGCCATCGATTCCACCTCGCGGAGTAGAAGACGCGCTGGCTGTTCGGAAATCATCGCTCCGTTGCCAGCCCGCTCTCCCTTTCCGGCGCGACGCCGGAAAGAGCAGGCCGGAGGCCTGCGCCACCCACGGAGCTTTCCCCGTGACAGCTTCACGGCGGGTGGCACGTTCCGCGCGTGCTCACGTCCGAAGCGATCGCCCTGCTAGAAAAGTTCCGCACCGGCCAGGTCTCCCTGGAGGACGCGCTGAAGTCGTTCCAGGCCGCGCCCGTGGTCGATCTCGGCTTCGCCGCCGTGGACACCCATCGGGCGCTGCGGAAGGGATTTCCCGAAGTCGTCTACGGCGCGGGTAAGACGCCCGAACAGGTCGTGGCCATCGCCGAGAAAATCGTCGGCGCAGATTCACGGGTGCTGGTGACACGAGTCACCGCCGACCACGCCCGCGCATTCCGCGAACGCTTCCCCGAATCCATCCACCACGAAGCCGCCCGTGCCCTGACGCTGGAGCGGACTCCGCTTCAAAAGCGGCCCGGCACCATCGCCGTCGTCGCCGCCGGAACCAGCGATCTGCCCGTGGCGGAGGAAGCCGCGTTGACGGCCGACTTCATGGGCAACGAAGTGAAGCGCATCTACGACGTGGGCGTGGCCGGGCTGCATCGGCTGCTGGCGCGCCTGCCGGACATCCAATCCGCCAACGTGGTCATCGTGGTGGCGGGCATGGAGGCGGCGCTTCCGTCGGTGCTCGGCGGCCTGATCGGCAAGCCGCTCATCGGCGTGCCGACGAGCGTCGGCTACGGGACGCACTTCGGCGGGCTGACGGCGCTTCTGGGAATGCTGAACAGCTGCGCCAGCGGCCTGACCGTCGTGAACATCGACAACGGTTTCGGCGCCGCCTACGCCGCCAGCCAGATCAACGCCCTGAGGGTTTGACCACCCCTGGCAGTATTCTGCCGGCCCCTTCCCGACCCGGTCCACGAAGCGTTTCATCGGGCGGGCTCTCGCCGTGGCCATTCTTGTTCACCGATTTTTTTGAATTGTTAGGCCATGGCCGTGAGAACACTGGGTCGGCGAGTGAAATTCACTTCTCGCGCTGCACTTTAAGGAAGGACGCAACACCGCTGTGGAAGCCAATCAAAGGACCCATCAGGCCAACCATGACCGTCACGCTAGAAGCCTAGGGATAGGATTATTCAATGCAGCCGTTGGCCCGAAAATTAATGCTGCACACATAAGTCCAACGAAAAGCCATCCAACTCCCGCCGAAGAGGCGTTATCCTGCGGGGTGAAGATTGCCTACCCCTAGTTCAACGACGAACAGAACGCGATCGCGGCGGCCGCCGGATGGGAGCCGATCCGATTGCGTCCGCCAAAACGCCGAGGCTCTGCAGGGAGCGCCGCCGCTGGCTGAGCGTGCCGAAGTAAATCGCGCGCACTTCTGCGATGCCCGCTTCGAGTTTGTTAGTCCCCACGATGCGATCCCACGCCGAACCCGCATGGATCTCAAAACTCGGCTTCCCCACCTCATCCACGCTCACGCCGACGCTGCGGGTGGGCACATCCGCGATGGATTGAACCAAGGAAGTATCCATCCCGAAGCCACGCCGAACGGAGACTGCTTCGCCGCAGGAGAGGATACGCGGTTTGCGCGGCTCGACCGGCATGCCTGGTTATTTGGGGCACTACGCCAAGAAAGAGGAGCCCTTGCGCGACTTGGAGCCGCTCTGATGAACCGTCGCGGCGCGTTTGCGAACAGCCTCGGGATGCCAGAGACGATCAGCGTCGCTGCCGCCTTCCGATGAACGACTGGTCACTGCAGTTCACCGCTCCGAACCATGCGCCGAGCAACAGCAGCACAACGGCCGCGCCGGCGTCTGCCAGAGGACGGGTGCGCTCATACGCCCATGGCGGCTTCGAGGGCCCGGCGCATGACCGCCGTATCCGGGGTGATGCCGGTCCAGTATTGCATGCCGATGATGCCCTGATTGACGAGCATTCCGAGGCCGTCGACGGCGCGGCACCCGCGCGCCGCCGCATCGTCGAGGAATCGCGTGCGGACCAGGCTGAAGACCACGTCGGCCACGACCATCCCCGGATTAAGCGACGCCAGATCGAGTGCGAGCCGCGCTTCCGGCGCGTAGAGGCCGATCGATGTGCCGTTGATGATGATGTCCGTGCCGGCGGGCACGGCGTAATCGCCGCGCCATACCACGAGTTCGGCATCGAGTTTGAGCTGATCGCGCAAGAGGGTGACGAGTTCGGCGCCCCGAGGCCCGGAGCGGTTCACAAGGGTAATTCGTTTGGTTCCCGCAAGTCCGAGTTCCACTGCGATGGCCCTCGCGGCGCCGCCGGCGCCGAAGAGGACGACGGATTTCCCTTTCGGATCGATCGTCGTCTCGAGCGACTTTAGGAATCCCTTTCCATCAGTGTTCTCGCCAATGAACTTCTCGCCACGCCGCACGACACAGTTCACCGCGCCCATCACCGCCGCGGATTCGCCCAGTCCGTCGAGGTGCGGGATGACGGCAACCTTGTGCGGCAGGCTGCAATTAAAACCGCGGAAGCCCATCGCCTTCGCCCCGCGCACAGCGGCGCCGAGATCTTCAGGCGTGACCTCCATGTTCACGTAGCGCCAAAGGAGGCCGTGATGCGCAAACGCGGCTTCGATCATCGCTACGCTAGGATTGCCCGCTGCGCCTTGCGACATGCAGCCGACGAGTTCGTGGAGAAAGTTCGGGGAAGACATGGAGTTGGAGGTTTGGTGTCCCGGAGGATTAAACGCAACGCGGGGCCGGGACTCAAATGGCCCATTCACTTAACTTCAGCGTTTGTTTGAGCATCGGCCTTGCGGCAGGGGCATGTGGGAATAAGCACTTGCGGCAGCGGCGTCTCTCCTTTCGGGCGGCATTTGATCGCATTCTTCGGCGCGGCGCGGACCGCTCGCTGGCGGCCCAGGGCTTCTTGCTCACCCCGAGGTTCGTCGTAATAGAAGGCACACGGGCGCATTCGGAAAAGGGGGAGCCAGAGCGACCACCATACCTTGGGGGAGCCATCTCAAAATAGGGTTTTAGGCGCTTCCGCCGACGAACGCGAAAGGCGGCACGAGGAAGCAGGCGGTGGTGGATGGAATGGAACCAATTGAAACCGGGCGCGTCTTTGCGCAGACATGGCGTATTAGGCTGTGCGCGAATTGGAAACCGTGAGCTCGGGTTTCTACGTAAGTTGGGCCGTAAACGGATTCGCGAGGTAATCCCGCTCGCGGTATTCGAACCAGTCGAAGTCGGCCGGACAGCGGGTGCCGGACATGTCCTCGCAGGCCATGCCGACGAAGGCGCCGGTGAAGTTCGGCTGGCCGGGCGCGGAGCATTCGTCCGAGAGGATGCTGGCGTCGAAGATCTCCGGCAGCCAACGCCAGTCGGTGTCCACGCCCTCTACCTTAAAGGCGAAGTGCAGGCGCTCGTGATCCACCTCCACGCGCAGATGCACGCGCTTGCCAGTTGGAATGGGAATGGGCGGCGTGAAGGCGTCGGCCATGAGCGCGTCGGGGATGCAGGACATCACGCGAAGGTGTTTGCCGAGGGTCTCGTCGTGCGTGACGTGGAGATAGTGCAGCTTGGTGCTGTTGTAGTAGCAGACCAACCCGGCCATCTGCTGGAAGTGTTCGGGCTCGAACTCGACCACCGTGGCCGCGCTGAAGCAGTGCGCCTGGTGGCGGCGCGCGACGAGCGAATGACGGAAGAGGCTGCCCATCGACTCGCGGCCGTGCAGACGCAGGAATCCGGGACGCTCGGTCAGGCTGAAGAGCTCTTCCGGATACGGCGAACGCAGCCATTGGAAGTCCACCGGCAGTTCCGGCGAATCGAAATTTTCCCGCACGGGCTTCGCCGGGAACTTGTGCCCGGGCAGCGCCGGGGCGGGAGTTTCCAGCGTGGGAATCCCCTGCCCGTCCAAGGTGCGGAGCCACCCGTCCGAGCCCCAGACCATCTTCTGGATGGCGGTTTCGCGGCCAAGCGTGCAACGGCCACGGTTCCGCAACGGGCGGCCAACGAGATAGACCATGTAGGTTTCGCCGTCCTGCGTTTCGACGATGTCGGCGTGGCCAGCGCGCTGGAGCGGGGCATCGGGCCGTTGCCGCGCGCTCATGATGTAGGTGTCCGGGTGCAGCTCGTAGGGGCCGGTGAGGTTCCGCGAACGCGCCATAGTGACGGCGTGGTTCCAGTTCGTGCCGCCTTCGGCCGTGAGCAGGCAATACCAGCCGTCGCGCTTGTAGAGATGCGGGGCTTCGGTGAGGCCTAGCGGCGTTCCCTTGAAGACAAGCTGGCGCTGGCCGAGAAGGCGGCGCTCCTTGACCGAGTATTCCTGAAGGACGATGCCCGCGAACCGGTTCTTCCCGGAGCGATAGTCCCAAAGCATGTTGAGGATGTATTTCCGGCCGTCGACGTCGTGGAAGAGCGACGGGTCGAAGCCGCTGCTGTTGAGATACACGGGGTCGGACCAGTCGCCGTCGATCGTCGGGCTGGTGACGAGGTAGTTGTGGAAGTCGCGCAAGGAAGCGCCGCTCGCACCCGCCATCGAGGACCGGCCGAAACGTTTCACGTCCGTGTAGATCAGCCAGAACAGCCCGTCGGCGTGCGTCAGGCAAGGCGCCCAGACGCCGCAGGAATCGGCCTCGCCGAGCATGTTGAGCTGGCTGGGGCGACGCAGCGGCCGGGTTAGCAGCCGCCAGTTCACGAGGTCGCGCGAATGGTGGATCTGCACGCCGGGAAACCACTCGAAGGTGGACGTCGCAACGTAGTAGTCGTCGCCGACCCGGAGAATGGACGGGTCGGGATTGAATCCGGGAAGGATGGGATTCTGGATGTTCATGCGGATTTGATTTCAGCGGCGGCCGCGGCGCGGCGGGCCGTGAGTTCGCGTTCGATCTCGTCGACGCGTTTCTGATCGAGCGGGTAGACCATCAACGCAGCGGCTTTCAACAAGGCAAACAGAGCGGGGCCGATGGAAAACGCCAGAGCAATGCCCAGCAGGGCGTGGGGCGTCTGCAGTTCCAGGCCTTTCACATAGCCGAACTGTGAGAGGAAAAGGGGGACCAGGAATCCTCCGATGAGGATGCCCGTCTTGATCGAGAACAGCGAAGCCGAATAGATGAGCCCGGTGGAGCGCCGTCCGTATTTCACCTCGCCGTAGTCCGCCACATCGGCATAGAGCGCCCATGTCAATGCGGAGGTGGGACCGGCACAGAATTGAGCGATCACGTTCAACGCAATCATCACTCCGAACTGCCCTTTCGGAACGAAGTAGAAGCCGAGGAAGCACAGCCCCGTTACGAGGCTGAGCGCAGCGGCGTAATACTTCTTGTCCACCCTCCGCGCGATGGGGCCGAGGCACATGGTGCCCAAGACGAGTCCCAGCGCGCCGCTGGTCAGGAACAGGGTGGTGTGATCCAGCCCCCACAGCAGGGGCGTCGAATCGAAGCCCTGCACATACTTGAAGAAGAAGATGGTGCTGCCCGAGCGCAGCGCGGAGAAGGCGTTCGAGAAGATGGAGGCGATCAACAGAACGACCCACGGCCAGTTCTTGACCAGCTCGCCCAATTCCTCCCGCGCGTTCGTCTTCTGCTGGGGCGGCGGCAAAACGCGTTCCTTCGTGGTGGCGAACGTGATCAGGATGAGGACCACCGAAACCACTGCGAAGATGGCCATCGTCAGCTGGAAGCCGCGAATCTCGCTCTCCGCACCGAGGTATTTGACCAGCGGCCGGACGAACAAGGAGATGAGGAAGGCGGCGCCGAACGCGCCGACGAAGCGGCAAGTGGATGCGACCGTGCGCGTGCGTGGCGACGGGCTGATGACCCCGAGCAGCGCCGAGTAGGGCACGTTGATCACCGTGTAGCTCACCATCATGAGCGCGTAGGTCACGGCCGCGTAGGCGATCTTGCCGTTCGGCCCCAGATCCGGCCCGGCGAACATCAGGTAGCCGGAGATGCCATACGGGATGGCGCCGAAGAGGAGATACGGACGGAACTTGCCCCAGCGGGTGTTCGTGCGGTCGGCGATCAAGCCCATGATCACGTCGTCGAAGGCGCCGAAGGCCCGAACCAGCGGAAGGAGCCAGAGCAACGCCGTGGCCGGGATGCCCCAGACGTCCACGTAATAGTAGGTCAGGAAGATGTTGAACGTCTGGAAGAAGAAGTTCGACGCCGTGTCGCCGAGCGCGTAGCCGACGTATTCGCGCTTCTTCAGTTCTTCACCGTCTTTGGAAGGGGTGGCGGTTTGGGGCGTGCTCACGATGGGGTGCTTGGGGAGCTGGGAAAGTTTGGAATCATCGGCAACGGGGGACTGAGCCCGCCGTTCAGCGGTCTTCGGGGAACATGATCTGCGCCGTCTGCCAGAGGTAACGGCGCCAGTTCACCCATTCATGGCCGAGGGAGCTGAGGACCGAGAAGGTGCGGATGCCGTGGTCGTTGAAGACGGCCATCGTGCGCATGCTGTTGAAGTAGGCGATGTCGGTCTCACCCACTCCGAAGTAGATGGGCATGCGGAACCGGTCGTTGATGTTCGTCCGGGTGAGGAGCGACTGGATGTTCTCCTTGAACGCGGGCAACTGGTCCTGCCAGTAGCCGGAGCTGAAGACGTAGAGTTCGCCGAAGGTTTCCAGATGGGTGAGCCCGGTATTGAGCGTGACGAACCCGCCCATCGAAAGCCCGGCCACGGCGCGGCTCTCGCGGTTTGTGCGCGTGCGGTAATGGCCGTCCAAGTAGGGGAGGATGTCCTTGAGATACTCCTGCGTGCAGGCGTCGTCCTCGCCGAGCTTGGGCGGCTTGCCTGAGACCACGCGGCCCGTGTTCGGCATGGCGACGATCATCGGGCGGGCTTGGCCTGCAGCGATGAGGTTGTCGAGGATATGGTGGGTGGCTCCCTTCTCGGTCCAGTGGCTGTCGTTCTCGCCACCGCCGTGGTTGAGGTAGAGAACGGGATAACGCCTCGCCGTGTCGGCATCGTAGCCGGGCGGCAGATAGACATGCATCCGCTTCTCGGTTCCGGCGGTGGTCTTGTAGTTGATGATCTCGACCCGGCCATGCGCGACGTTGTTGCTCGCGTAGAAGTTCTTGTCCTCCGCAGCCGGCAACGAGGGCAGGATCGGCACGGGATTCTTTGGCGGAGCCGGAGTGCGCCGAGCCGGAGAACTCGGTCTGGCGGCGGGGCCGTTGGTTGATCTCACGGCCGCCGGATCGGCGGGAATCGAGGTAGCGGGATGGGCCGACACGTTGGAAACCATTCCCAAGGCGACGAAGACCGCGAACTCGGCAACAGGCCTGCAGAAGCTTTTCATGAATCGCGGGTTATCTGGTGAACGGTGTCATCTGGTTTCAGCGACCTTGTAACCGAGGACGGAAAGCATCTTCTCCCCGTAGCGTTTTCCGAACTCACGGTAACCCGCGGCGGTGAAGTGCAGGCGGTCTCCGCGCGCCGCGCAGCCCGCCGAGGAAACGACGTGGGCCGTGGGAATCGTCTTCGGCAGGTCGGCGATGATCTTGTTCATGCTGGCGCAGGCGCCGTTCTGGTCGGCGTTCACCACTTCGCCGGCGATCAGGGGAACGTCCTCCGCCTTCAGGCCGAGATCCTTCAACAGGTTTCCGTAGATGCCCTTCACCTTGTTGGGCCACTCCTTGTCGTTTGTGTTCGATTCACCCTGGTGCAGGAGGATGCCTTTGATGACGCCGTCCTTCTGGGCGCGCTTGGCCATCTCGACGAGGTGCCGGTAAGGGTTGCCGCTGTAGGTGGCGATGGTGTTGGTCATCCACTTCGGCGCGATCGCGACGTAGCTCTGGTAGGAGTCCTTCTCGAACAGTTCGATCTTGCAGCCACCGATCGAGACGTTGACCACGCCGACCTTGATGTGGGACGGCAGATTCGAGACCAGCGTCCGGCCAAAGTAGTCGCCGGGCCCGAGTCCGGCCGATGGACGGGACAACGGAGGAACGCCGGGATACCAGTTGCCCTTCACGCGGGCCTGCTTCGGGAAATCCACGGCGGCCAGCATCTGGAACCGCTCGTCCACGGGGCCCTTGTCCTCCTCGGCAATGCCGGGGAAGCCCTCCATGTTCGACTGGCCGAAGCAGAGGAAGACGAAGAAGTTGGTGTCCTGCGCGGAGGCGTTCGGCTTGATCAACAACAGGCCGAGCAATGCGAACGAGGCGAAGAGTTTCTTCATGGTCGGAATGATTTGGCGGGTCAGTCGCGGAACATCTGTTGCAGCAGCCGATGCAGGTAGATGCGCCAGATCTGGTAGTCGTGGCCGTAGCCGGGATCTTCGCTCCACGTGTGCTTCACGTCTTTTTCCGTGAAGACCTGATGAAGCGTGCGTCCGCCGTTGACGGCGGTGTCTTCCGTGCCTGAGCCGATGAAGATCAGCTTGTAGTCCTTGTTGGCCTTGGCCGGATCAGTGAGCAGCGGTTCGGCCGCCGGCCGGCTGTAGCCGCTGAAGCCGCCGACGACGGAGAACAGTTCGGGATGCCGGAAGCCGATGGTCGTGCTGTGGCCGCCGCCCATGGAGTAGCCCATGATCGCGCGGGCCTTCTTCTCCTTGATGACGCGGAATTCCTTTTCCACGTAGGGCAGCACGTAGCCGAGGAGATCCTTTTCCATGTAGCTCGGACCAGTGCCGCCACCGAAGGCGGCGCCGGGTCCGCCGCGGTTTGCATTGGTGGGAGCCGTGTAGCCGAGCGAAGCCTGCAGCGCCCGCACTTCGGGAAGTTTGCCGGAGGAACCCGTCGTGTCGTGGCCGAAGGGCATCACGATGATCGCCGGGACCGCTTTGCCGTCGGCGATGAGATTGTCCATGATCGTGTTCGCCATGCCGGACTGGGTCCAGCCGCGCTCGTAGTCGTTGGCGCCATGGAGCAGGTAGACGACGGGGTAGCTCTTGCCGCTCGTGGCGTAGTCGGGCGGCGTGTAGACGACGACGCGGCGGGAGGTCTTGTTCTCCGGATTGAGGTAGTGGTGCTCCGTCAGGTTCCCGTGCGGCACGTCCCGGAACATCATCCACTCGGCTTCCCTCCCGGGCAGGGCGACCATGCTCTTGTAAACGCCGGACGCCGGTCGGACGAAGGTGTTCTGGGGATCGGGAAACGAGAACCCGTCCATCACGAACCAGTATTGGTAGTAGCTCGGAGCAAGCTTGGGCGAGGTGTAGGACCAGACTCCGTTGGTGTCCTTCACCATGTCGAAACCGGCGGAGCCGTTGACCGGAACGCCTCCGAGCTTGGGGAAATCCGTGAAGACCCGGACCGTCTTGGCGTTGGGCGCCTGGAGACGAAAGGTGAGGGTGTTGTCGGCGTTCACTACCGGCGACCGGGCGGCGGTGACGACGCTGGCCTCGACGCCGGGGCCGCGTCCACGACCCGGTCCGCTGCCGCCGGGGGGATTGTTGTTGATCTGGGCCTGCGCCGAAACGGCGGCCAAGGCGGCGATCAATGCCAAGGCGGGCAAGCGGTGGATGGGTTTCACGGGTTGGTTGGGGTTGGGCGTCGCGTGAGAGTGTGCGGCGCTACTTGGTCGCGGGTTTGTAATCCTTCCAGAGCCATTCCAGCGCGGGGGCCAACGTCTGGGCGCGCACGGGGCGATCGACGTGGCCGGCCTCCTTCGCGAAGACGAACTGGTAGGGATAACCCTTGGCCTTCAGCGCCGCGGCCATCCGTTGATTGGCGATGACCCAGTTGCCCATGCCCGCGCCCGATCCGCCGGCGCCGTTGTCCCGTTCGCCGACTTCCAGCCAGATGCGGAGCGGTTTGTCGGGCGCGGTCTTGGGAATGAAGTTCTCGTGGTATTCCCACGCGCCGTGCGGCGCTTCGGGGCCGTTGCGCAGGTTGACGAAGGTGCCGGAGAACACGAGAACGCGCCGGTAAAGCTCGGGATGGAACCACGCCATCGAAAGCGCCGCCGCACCGCCGGAACTGCCACCGAGCACGGCGCGGGCATTCGGGTCCGTGCTGAAGGCGACGTTACATTCCTTGGCCACGCGGGGAAGGACTTCGGCTTCGACGAACTCGGTAAACTTTCCGGAGACGGTGTCGTATTCGAGGCTGCGCTGGTTGCTCGGCATCACCATCACGGCGACCATCGCGGGCAGCCGTTTGTCGGCGATCATGTTGTCCAGGATCGTCGGCAGGTAGGGCGCGGGCTTGTTGTCATGCATGCCCATCGCGTCGTGGCAGAAGAGCAGCGGCGCGGGCGTGCCGGGCCCGTAGCCGGCAGGGATGTAGACGTTGACCTCGCGTGGCGCGGCCGGAGAGCCATCGCGACCGGCGGTCGGCGGGAAGAAGCGGCTGCCCGCCATGTCCATGTGGAAAGTGACGACCTTGCCTTGGGGAACTCCATCGCGCAGCGCGTTCTCGGGCGCGGGCGAATAAGGCGGAGCAATGGAGTAATCGCCGTCCGCCGACGCGGGCTTCCACGCGGGCAGCTCGGCCAGTTTGGCAATGGCCGCCTGGTCTTCGACGGTTAATGGGCCTCCGCGCCCCATCCTTCCGCCGCCGCGTGGGGCCGCGCCGCCGGGAGTCGGGTCGGCCGCGAACAGGAGTTGCGCGCATGAAACCACGCAGAGCGTGACGACGGCCCGGACGAGCCCGGGCTTCACGCCGGATGATGCCGACAAAGAGCGCATGGGTTGGTCGACGGTTGTCAGATCGATCCGAGGCGGGCCGTCGAATCACCGAAGCGCTCCAGCTTCTGGGCGCCGCCGATGCGGTCGAGCATGCTGAGGTAGAGATTCGTCACCGGCAGGTCGTTGAACTTGGTGTGGCGACCGGGCGCCAGCGCGCCGCCGGCATGGCCCGCGAGGATGATGGGCAAATTCGAATGCGAGTGGCGGTTGCCGTCCGAGTTTCCGCTGCCATAGACGATCTGCGAGTTGTGCAGGAGCGAGTGGCCGTCCAGATCCTTCGTGGCCTCCATCTTCTCGAGGAAGTAGGCGAGCTGGCTGACATAGAAGTGGTCGATCTTGGCGACCTTCTCGATCCAGTCCGGACGATTGCCGTGATGGGACAGGTTGTGATGGCCGTCGTTGACGCCGATTTCGGCGAAGTCCCGGTTATTGCCGTCGCCGGAGATCATGAAGGATGCGACGCGCGTCGAGTCCGTCTGGAAAGCGAGGAACAGCATGTCGAACATCAGGCGCACATAGTCGCGGTAGCTCGTGGGAATCCCGGCATCCGGCGCTTCGGCCGACGGCTGCGACCTGCCGGCGCGTGATTTCTCGACGGCCTGGATGCGCTGCTCGATCTCGCGCACGCCGGTGAAGTATTCGTCGATCTTGTCGCGGTCGCGTCCTGTCACCTCGCGGGTGAGGCTCTTCATGTCGCTCTGGATGAAGTCGAGGATGGAACGTGTCTGCTGCTGCCGGATGGCGAGGTTTTTGGCGCGGTCCTGTGGCGTGCCGGCGCCGAACATCCGCTCGAACAGGGCGCGCGGACTCACCTCGGGCGTGAGCGGAGTCGTCGGAGTGCTCCACGCGAGGTTGTGCTGGTAGACGCAGGCGTATTCGGTGTCGCAGGTGCCGACGTTGAGCACGGTGTCGCAGGACAGTTCGAGCGAACGGAACGGCGTGAGCAGGCCGATCTGCTGGGCCATGACCTGGTCGATGGAGACGCCGGCCTGGAAATCCGCGCCGTTGGTTTTCTTGATGCGCACTCCCGTCAGGAAAGTGCTGTTGGCTCTGGCATGGTCACCGCCGCCGTCCGGCCCGCCATTGGCGGAAAGGTCGGAAAGCCCTCCGAGCACCTGGATGTGCTGTTTCACCTTCGCGAGCGGCTCCATCGTGCGGTTGAGCGTGAACTCGCCCCCCGTTTCGGCGGGCCACCATGCGGACGAGATCGCACCATTCGGAAAGTAGAGGAACGCCGTCCGGAGCGGCACGCCCGTGGCCGTCGTGGAGGCGAACTTCCGTCCGGCTTCGGCGGCAAACATCCGTCTCGGAAACGATTCCAACGCGGGCAGGGCGAGACACACTCCGAGGCTGCGGAGAAAGCGGCGGCGATTCAGGGCCAACGGATCGTTCGATGGGGAATTCCTGATGTTCATGGAGTTTGTTTGGTGTTGCGGGCCTCTGCGGAAGGGGCTGCCGGCTTCCGGTCCCGGTTGGAAGTGTTCGGAGCGACGCGGCGTTGCTGGAAGGGAGCGGATTCGAGAACGCCGAAGAGCAGCGTGGAGAATCGGCCGTTGTCCTTGTCGAGCTTCTCGACGATCGCGTCGACGGTCGGCACGTCGTAGTATTCCACGCCGCGGCCGAGGATGTAGGTCATGAGCTTCTCGGTCAGAGTCCGGTAGAATTCCATCCGGTGTTTCTCGACCAGAGCCTTCTTGAAATCGCCGACTCCGGAGAATTTTTCGCCCGTGGCGAGCTCGCCCGAAGGATCGATCTTCTGGCCGGATTCAAAAGCGCGGGCGCGGCCGAAGGCGTTGAAGCCCTCCATCGCCAAGCCCGGCGGATCCATCCGCGAGTGGCAGGACGCGCACTTGGGATCGGCCCGATGCAACGCGAGGAGCTCGCGCTGGGTCGGTGCCTTGATCTCGGCCTTGGCCTGCGTGTCTTCCAGCGAAGGCACGTTCGGCGGCGGCGGGGCCGGCGGCGAACCGAGGATGTTTTCGAGAACCCATTTCCCGCGCTTCACGGGCGAGGTGCGCGTGGGATTCGAGGTGACCGCGAGCACGCCGCCCATCGTGAGGACGCCGCCGCGGACATGGCCCGGGGGCAGTTCGACGCGACGCATTTCGGCGCCAGTGATGTTCGTGATGCCGTAGACGGCGGCCAGCTGGTCGTTGAGGAAGGTGTAGTTGCTCTGCAGCAGCTCGAGAACACTGCGGTCCTCGCGGACGATGTGTTCGAAGTAGGAATCAACCTCCTGCTTCATCGCCGTGCGGACTTCGGCGGTCAGCTCCGTGCCCATCGGCGCGCGTCGTCCGCGCCCAAAACCGCCACGAGCACCGAATCCGCCGAATCCCGCGGCAGGACGGGCTCCGGCCCGGGCACCGGGCGCGCCCGGAGGAGCTGCTGCGACGGCGGCGGGCGGAGTCGAGTTCGTGGAACCATCGGTTGCGGCCGGGGGAGTTTCGGTGGCCAACACGGCGGCCGAATTGATCGGGATGTCCAGGATGCTCCTCGTTTGCAGCCATTGGCTGGCGAAGTTCTCCGAGAAGGCGCGCGCCCTCGGATCGGCGAGCATCCGCTTGATCTGTGCCTGGAAGTTCCTCCGAAGCTCGCCGCGCTCGGCAAGCTGCGTCAGCTCGTCATCGGGCATCGAGGACCACAACGCATACGAAAGCCGCGACGCGAGGCTGTATTCGTCCAGCTGCGCGGTTGGCTGAGCGCCCTTGGCAGGCCCGGCATTTTCCAGATGGAAGAGGAACCGCGGCGACGCGAGCACGGCGATGAACGCCTGGGCAACGCCCTTCTCAAACGTGGCGCCGGGCAGCGAGTAGTTCTTCTCGGCGATGTCGACCAGCCGATCGACCGTATCGGACGGCACGGGCCGACGGTAAGCCTTGGCCGCGAAACGTGAGAGCACTTCGCGGGCATACTTCCGGCGCCCAGTCGCGTCCTCCGGCGGCTTCTCACGGGTGTAGAAGCGCTTGTAGTTCGGATGATGGTCCCACTTTTCCTTCTCGAGCGGCCCGTCGAAGATCACGAAGAGGACGCGGTATTCCATCTTCGTGCGCAACGGTTTCAGATCGGGGAACACGGGCGTGAGTTCGCAACTGACCACATGGTCTCCCGCTTCCCAGTCGAAGTTGAAGGTGTCCGTCGGGTAATCCATGTCCGCCCACTCGTATTCTTTGTCCAGGATCACCTTGCCATCCGCCTTCCAAACCACGTGGCCGTGCTGTGGATCGACCGGGGTCGCCTCCCCGTCGATCTTGGTGTTGATCATGAGCCGATACTTTCCGGCGGTCTTGATCTTGAAGGTGTGGCTCGTCGTCCGCGCCTGGTAATAGGAGTAGCGCTCGGCGTTTTGAGTGCCGTCGGCGGTGAGGAAATCGCCGCCCTGAAGCATGCTGGTGGACATGACGACCGTGTCCATCGGCACGCCCTGGTTCACGGCCCTCATCGCCGCCTCGACGAACTTCTCCATGCGCATCGGCGAGATGCTCAGCACGTCGCCAATGTTGTCGAAGCCGTAACCCACGTCGTCGGGCGGGAGCATCGCGTCGGCCTTGAAGTCGACTCCGATGAGGTCGCGCAGCGTGTTCCGATACTCCGTGCGGTTCAGATGCCGCACCGTGACACGGCCTGGATCAGGCCGCGATGCATCGAGGCCGAAGGCGCCGGTCTTGATCCACTCCTCCAAAGCCCGCTGCTCCGCCGGTGTCAGCTGCGCCTCTTCCGGCGGCGGCATGACGTGCGAACGCGTGTTGCGCAGGACTTTCAGCCAGCTTTGCGGATCGTGCAGGAGCTTGTCCTTGGTGGAGAGAACGTCGAAATCCAATCCGCCCTTTTTCGCTCCGTCGGCGTGGCACTCGAAGCAACGGCTCTTAAGGATCGGCTGGACGACCTTGTGGAACTGGTCGCGAGCGTCGGCTTCGCTTGCCGCGGACAGGCTCGAACCGGTGGCTCCGATCAGCAGGCACACCAGGCCGCCGAACCATGAGACTCCGAGATTTGAAGGGACAAACCGGTGTTTCATGCTTTGCGGTCGCTCCTGCTATGGGTTTCGGCGGCTTCGCGGACGGGTGCTACTTCAACTGTCCGCCCGTGGCGGCGCGGATGACGGCGGCGAAGGCGGGCTTGGGTTTGTTGTCGCCGTCGAAGACCAGCGGCTTGCCCTGGGCGCGCCAGGAAACGGCGTCGTTCACGCCCCAGAAGGTCACGATGTCGATCGACTTGTCGTGCTTCACGAAGGCGCGGAAGACGGCTTCATAGGCATCCGCCAGTTTCTTGTCGGCGTCGCTGACCTGCCCGCCCTGCGTGGTGGCGGCATTGGCCGCGACGTCGGCGCCGGTGGCGCGTTGGCCGCCTTGGGCAGTGTTGATGTCGAGCTCGGTGATGTGGATGGGCAGGCCGAGGGTCGCGATCTCGGCGAGCGTCTGGTCCATGATCTCGAAGGTGGTGGAGACGTTGATGTGGGCCTGCGAACCGATGGCGTGGATGGGCACCTTCTGCGCCTGGAGCTGGCGGACCATCGTGATGAGCTTCTGACGTTTCATCGGGTTCTCCAATCCGTAGTCGTTGTAGCGAAGGATCGCGGCGGGGTCGGCCTCGTGCGCGTATTGGAAGGCCTTGGCGATGAAGTCCGGCCCAATGATCTCGGACCACAGCGAGGACCGCAGGACGTTGGTGGTGCCGCTATCGCTCAGAGCCTCATTCACCACGTCCCAGACCTTGACCTTGCCCTTGTAGCGTCCAGCCACCGTGTGGATGTGGTCGCGCATGCGTTCCAGCAGTTCTTCACGCGAAGCCCGGGGGCCGTTGTAGCGGCCAAACCCGCCGCCGAAGCCCGGACCAAATCCAGGACGTCGTGCGCCGGGGCCGTTCGTTCCGGTGCTGTTGGTGGCGACGGCGGGTGCGGGCGGCGGAACAGGCGCGTTGGTCGCCGAGGCCGGTGGAGGATTGGTGCCTGCGAAAACCCAGGTGGGCGTCTGGCTGTGCCAGACAAGCGTGTGTCCCGCGATGGACATCCTGTTGCTCTGGCCGAAGGCCACCAACGCGTCGGCCGGGCCGAAGTTGAAGCCATCGGCGCCGGCGCGAGGGTGGATCGATTCCCACTTCATCTCGTTCTCGGCCACGACCTGGTTGAACTGTTCCTTCACCAGCGCGATGTCCGAATTGACCTGCTCCTGGCTGCGACGCATTCCGGCTGCGCCCATCGTGACGGAGCGGTTGATGGCAACGCCGACTTCAAACTTGCCCTTGTAGACGTCTTTGAGGACCGGCTTGTCGGCGGCAACCGCCGTGGCTGTCGCCAGCAAAGCCGCCGAAAGCCAGCTGATGCGTGGAATTGGATTCATAGTTGCGAGGTGCGAAGAGGTTGAGCGATGTCGTGGCCGCCTGACCTCAAGGCGTCAGCTTGACCTTCACGCCTTTCAATTGACCGCCCGCCTTGTCCGTCAGCCGCATGGCTCCCTGCCAGCTGTTCTGCAGGTTGAGGACCTTGAACACGATGACGTTGGTGCCCTTCTTGAGGGTGACCCGACCCTTGTCGCCGTCCAACTCCAGGGTCCGGGGATCGGTGAAGGCGTAGATGTCCACGCCGTTGAAGTAGATGCGCGCCTGGTCGTTGCTGCCCACGGTCATCGTCACGTCCGGGATGTCCTGATCACTCTCGATGTAGGTGACGATATAGCCGGCCGACTGGTCGTTGATGGATTTCAGGACGGCGTTGAAGTCGAAAAAGTTCGTCGCCGTGGTGACGTTTTTCCACGTCAGTTCCTTGCTGCCGACTTTGACCGTTTCGCCGTCCTTGGGCTTGAGCGAGGCCTCGCCCTTGATCTGCTCGCGTAGGAGCAGATCGCCGGTGGAAGCGCCTTCGGGCAGGGCAATCGGGGCGAGCATGACCCAGTTCCGGATGTAGCCCGCCGGATCAAGGCTGGCCAATTCGGCCGCCGAGGCGTTCGACGTCAACAAGGCCGCGAGGGCAAACAACCCCGAGGTGGTGAATAGCTTCTTCATGATCATTCAAACAGGTTCTGCTTTTTCACCGGAACGGTCACGCCGTCCTTGGGAGGTGTGGTGAGCGTGGCCAGATAGGCCAGGATGTCCGCCACTTCCTGCTCTTTCAGCAAGAGGCCCAGGGGAGGCATGGGCGAGACTTCCAGTTCCTCAAAGCCCTTGGCCATTTTGGCGTTTGGATCGACGAGACTTTCGAGGATGTAGGCCTTGTCCGCGCGGACGGCGATGCCGTCGAGGATGGGACCGACATCACCACCCTTGCCTCCGACCATGTGGCAGGCGGCGCAGGCGGCGGTGGGGGAGTTGAAGAACAGGTCCGCGCCGCGCTTGGGATCGCCGGCCGCGATCTTCACTTCGTCCTGGCCGACGCCGGAGACTTTGTGGATGCGTCCAAGCAGCGTGATCGTGTCATTCAGGAACGGATCGCTGGTGTTGACCGGCGTCCGTCCGAGCTGGGCCACGACCGTCTCGATCTCCGGCCGGGTCGGAAACTCGGCGAGTTTCACGAAAGCGGCTTGGCGGGTGATGAGATCAGGGTCCTGGATCACGGCGCTGCTGAAGAACAGCTGCCGTCCGGCGTCGTTCGCAGGCAGGGCGCGGACCGCGTTGCGGCGGACGGCGGCATCCTTGTCGATGAGCGCCTTCTGATGGATATCCTTGTCGAGAGCGCCCAGGCCTTCGAGCGACCAGAGGGCGTGGATTGCGCCTTTGCCGCCCTTGCCGGACGCCAAACGCTTCTTGAGGGCGGGAACGGTTTCGGTCTTCTTGTCGTCCACGATCCGGCGCTGGGCGGTGAGGCTCCAAAACTGGTTGCCACTATCGAGCGCGGCGACGAGTTCGGGCGCGCTCGCCTTGGCGAGGCTCTTGATGGAGCTGCGGGGACCGTCCTTCCAGACGGCGCGGTAGATGCGGCCGTGGGTCTGGTCGCGGAGATTGTTCTCCGTCATGTAGGCGCCGCCGGGACCAGTCGTCGCCTTGACGCCGGCGCCTTGGACGCTGGGTGTCGGGTTGTGCTGGATGATGAAGCTGTAGAAGTCGATCACCCACACGGCGCCGTCCGGGCCGACATCGGCGAAGATCGGCGACATCCATTCATCGGTGCTGGCGAGAAGGTTGAAGCCGTCGTTGGCCTGATAGCCGCCGCCGTCGGGCTGAATGTCCATGATGCCGATCAGCTTCGCAGTGGGTTCGGTCACGAGCGCCTTGCCCTGAAGCCGGGCCGGGAGCGCGTCGCTGACCATGAAGGAATGGCCGGCGGCCGCGGTGTAGCCGCCGAAGTTGTCGACCATGCGGACGTTCGGCGTGTTGGGATGCATGCGCATGCCGGGAGCCATCGCCTTGGCGGTCGCCAGTCGTCGCACGTTGGTATTCGGAGCTCCCGACGCCGCGGTGGTGCCGGGTTTGTCGTCGAGCCGGAACCCGGGACGGAATCCGCCGGGGCCGCTCTTGGCTCCTCCGCCACGCCCGCCGGCGGGCTGGGTGGGGTTCACGATGTTGGCGGGCAGATAGCCGTAGAACGTCGGGTTGCCGTTGGCCGTCGAGCCGAAGGTGTCGCCAAGGCCATTCTGGCCGAAGCCCCAGGTGTTGTTGTTGAACTGGTGGAGGAACTGGAGCGTGGATCCGTCGGCCTTGAAGCGGAAGACGCCCTGGCCGAATTGGAGATCGGCTCCTCCGACGTTGCCGCGGAAGTTCGAGTAGCCGACCGCGCCGTAGAGCCAGTTGTCGAAGCCGCGTCCGAGATTGCTCTGCATCGCGTGCGTGTCGCCCGTGCCCCAGCCGGGGAGAATGACCTGACGGACATCGGCCTTGTCGTCGCCGTCGGTGTCCTTGAGGAACAGCATGTGGCGCGCTTCTGAAACCATGATGCCACCGTTCACGAAGGTCAGCGAGGTCGCGAGGTTCAGCTTGTCGGCGAACACGGTGAACTTGTCGGCTATGCCGTCGCCGTCGGTGTCTTCACAGATCTTGATGGAATCCTTGCCGGGTTCGCCTTCGGGCAAGAGTCCGTGCGGATAGTCGCGCGCTTCCACCACCCAGGCGCGGCCGCGATCGTCCCAAGCCACATACATGGGCTTCACGATGTCGGGCTCGGAGGCGAAGAGCTTCAGTTCGAAGTCCGCCGGGACCTGCACATAGCGCAGGCTGTCCCGGGGAGAAAGCGGCGCCTGAAGCTTCACGGCCTCGGGCCGGCGCTCGTAGTTGGGCACGTCACCCGGCAGACGCTGCAACGACGGCCTCGCGGCGAGGGAGGCTTCCCACTCCGCCTTGGCCTTCTTGCTGACCGCACCGAGCACGGCGTCGCGCAGGACCGAATCCGTCGGACGCTCGGGATACTTGAGCAGCCCGTTGCCGGCAGACTTGAAGCCATCGAGCTGCTTCCGGTGATCCGCGCCGAGCTTGTCATCGGCAAGCACCTGCACCACGGCGTCAAAGTGCTTCAAGTAGGCGTCCGTGAGATGGGTGAGATCCGACAGGTGGTCGAAGTAGATCGCATCGGGCGCCATCGTCTGGCCGGGCAGATAGACGTAGTTCGTCCGCGCGCCACCGAAACCGCCGCCAGCGCGTCCGCCGCTGACCTCGCCCAGATAGAGGACGTGGAGCGGACGATTCGGAGCGTCGGCCGCGAGGGAGTTGAAGGCCGTCAACCCTCCGGCCAACAGGGTCAGAAGGGGGGTAAGTTTTCTCATGTGAGGATCGGTAGGATTGGAAAGGCGTCGTGTCTTGATGCTATTTGCCGGACGGCTTGAAGGCCAGCTGCGAGAATTGGAACAGGGCCTTCTTCCAATGCTGGAAGTCGTGCGCGTGCTCATCGACGTGCCAGAGGTGGGGAACACCCTTCTCCTTCAGGTAGCCGTGGACGCCCTGGCTGATGCGGATGAGGCCGTCCTTGTTGCCGCAGGAGACGTAGAGAAGCTTCAGCTGCGATTTCGCCTTCTCCGGGTCGGGCACGAGTTCCGCCGCCGGTTTCGTATTGGGAGCGGAGGAGAAGCCGCCGACCCACGCGAAGGTGTCGAGATTGCCGAGGCCGAAGTTCAACGACTGGCCGCCGCCCATCGAAAGGCCGGCGAGCGCCCGGTTCTCACGGTCGGTCTTGACGGAATACTTCGACTGGATGAAGGGAATCAGGCTGCCGAGCAGATCCTTGTCGAACTCGCCGAAGGCGGCCGCCGAACCCATGCCGCCGCTGGCCCGGTCGTCCTTCTGGGCGCGTCCATTGGGCATGACGATGACCATGGGCACGGCCTTTTTGTCGGCGATGAGGTTGTCCAGGATGATTTCCGGATGGCCGCCGTTGCGCCATTCCACTTCGTCGCCGCCGATGCCGTGCAGGAGGTAGAGGACGGGATACTTCCGGTCCGCGGAGTAGCCGGGCGGCGTGTAGACGAGCGCCTTGCGTTTGGTGCCGACGGATTTGGAGTCGTATTCGACCATCTCCAGCTTCCCGTGGGCGATGCCTTCACGGGCCTTGTCGAATCCTTCGGGAGGATTGGGGAAGGCCGCCTTGTCATCCGGGCCGAGGGTGATGGGGCCGCCGAAGCCTCCGCGCCCCCCGGGTCCGCGCGGGCCTGCGCCCGCGACACGACCGCCCTCGCGTTTAGCCACGATCTCTTCCTTGGCGAATTCGCCGACCTCGCGGGTGAGCTTCAGCTCGTTGGTGATGACCGTGCCCTTGTAGGTGATGCGGATTTCGTTCTCCTGGAACTTGAACATCTCGACGAACGACACCTTGTCCCCATCGACCTTTCCCTCCTTCAGTTCGGACTCGCGTTTCTGGTCTCCGATCTCGGAATTGGCCTTGCCGGTCAGGTTCGTGCCGTCCTGCTTGAGCGTGTAGGTGTATTTCTGGACGCCGATCTGCGAGTTGAACTCGGTTTTCCACGTGCCCGACATGTCGGCGGCGAGGCCGGCCCAAGGAAGGGCGGCGAAGGCGAGGAAAGCTGCTTTGATCTTCATGGTTTCTCGTGTTTCCGGGCGTTTCAGTTCTTGAACAGCAAGGGCGCGAACTCGTGCAGGCTGCGCCGCCAGGACTGCCATTCATGGGCGGTATCCGGAGACTCGTAGAAGACGC